>JAIDPG010000169.1 GCA_029062865.1 Oscillospiraceae bacterium | reverse complement strand
TACATAAGAATGGCTTTATTTGAATCTTACGACAGACGCGAGAAGCAAATTCTCGAGGTTCTGAAAAAATACGGCATTAACTCCATTGAGGAATGTGCGGACATCTGCAAGGAAAAGGGCTTCGATCCCTACAAGATCGTTGAGGGAATTCAACCTATCTGCTTTGAGAACGCAAAGTGGGCGTACACCGTCGGCTGCGCTATCGCGATAAAGAAGGGCTGCTCGAGAGCGGCTGACGCTGCGGCGGCTATCGGCGAGGGACTTCAGAGCTTCTGCATCCCCGGCTCGGTTGCGGATCAGAGAAAGGTTGGCCTCGGACACGGCAACCTCGGCAAGATGCTCCTCGAGGAGGAGACGAAGTGCTTCTGCTTCCTCGCGGGTCACGAGAGCTTCGCGGCTGCGGAGGGCGCTATCGGTATCGCCGAGAAGGCGAACAAGGTTCGCAAGGAGCCGCTTCGCGTTATCCTGAACGGTCTCGGCAAGGACGCGGCGCAGATCATCGCTCGTATCAACGGCTTTACTTATGTTGAGACGGAAATGGATTACTACACCGGCGAGGTTAAGGAAGTATTCCGCAAGGCTTACTCCGAGGGTCTGCGCGCTAAGGTAAACTGCTACGGCGCGAACGACGTAACCGAGGGCGTTGCTATTATGTGGAAAGAGGGCGTTGACGTTTCGATCACCGGTAACTCGACGAACCCGACTCGTTTCCAGCACCCCGTTGCCGGCACTTACAAGAAAGAGTGCAACGACAAGGGCAAGGCTTACTTCTCGGTAGCTTCGGGCGGCGGCACGGGCAGAACGCTCCACCCCGACAACATGGCGGCGGGCCCCGCTTCCTACGGCATGACCGACACAATGGGACGTATGCACTCCGACGCGCAGTTCGCGGGCTCCAGCTCCGTTCCGGCGCACGTTGAGATGATGGGTCTTATCGGCATGGGCAACAACCCGATGGTAGGCGCTACCGTTGCTTGCGCGGTTGCGGTTGAGGAAGCTCTCAAGGGCTGATTTGACGTAACAATGCGGATTTAGGCTTGTTCAAATGCCTTGAAAATGGGTGAAAACTATCCATAATACACGGTAATACACAAAAACAGGCGGTTGTCAGCTATGACAATCGCCTGTTTTTAATTTTATTAACAAAGCGACATCGCGGGAGTTGAAAACTTCGGTTGACTTTTGCGTGCCGCCGTGATATAATTTATATAGCTTTAATATTCTGCAAAACATCACGGAATATACGAAAGGACTGTCTATGAAATTCCGACGAAATCTTTTCTCCTCAAAGCGACCGTATGACGCTGACAACGCCGACGAGCTTTTCCTGAACGCCGTCCGCGAAAACGCTCTTTTCCATTACACTCACTGCGCGGAATACCGTAAAATACTTGACGGACTGAACTTCGGCAAATCGGAGATATTATCCGAAAAGCCGCTTTCGGAGTACCTTGCGAGGCTGCCGTTTATCCCGACTTTACTGTTCAAGCGTCGCAGAATGTTCTCCATGCCGAGCCGCAAGATTATCATAAAGGCGACATCGTCCGGTACAAGCGGGCGGTTCAGCGAGATCGGCTTTGACGCGGGCGGACTGCTTTGTGGTCTGAAAATGGTACTTAAGATCGGCGGTCACAGAGGGCTGTTCTCTCCGATACCCTGCCGATATATCGTCATGGGCTATCAGCCGCACCGCAGCAACCGCACGGCAATTACGAAAACCGCGTTCGGCGCGACGTTCTTCACGCCGTGTATCAGCAGGAAATACATTCTGAAATTCAAGGATGGCAAATATTCTCCCGACTTTGACGGGATAATAAACGCGGTTCAAAAATACGCGAAAAAGCGCGCGCCCGTGCGGTTTATGGGCTTTCCCGCGTATACCTTTTTCTTGCTCAAGGAAATGGAGCGCCGAGGTATATCCGTAAATCTTCCCAAGCGCTCAAAGATATTGCTTGGCGGCGGCTGGAAGCAGTTCTACGCCGAACAAGCCGACAAGGAAACGTTCTATAAACTTGCCGAAAAGGTTCTCGGCATCGCCGACGAGGACATTATTGAGTTTTTTGGCGCGGTGGAGCACCCTCTTATGTATACCGATTGCGTAAATCATCACTTTCATATCCCCGTTTACAGCCGCGTAATTATCCGCGATTGCGACGACTTTATTCCGCTGAAAAACGGCGAAACGGGACTTGTGAATCTGATCACTCCAATGGTGAGCGCAACGCCGATATTGAGCGTTATGACCGATGACCTCGGCATACTGCATGACGGCGCGGAATGCGGCTGCGGGATAAAGTCTCCGTATCTTGAGCTTATCGGCAGAGTAGCGCCCGACAATATCAAGACCTGCGCGGCAGGCGCTTCGGAAATTTTGTCGGAAACGGTTTCGGTGCTGAAGGGGGAAAGCATATGATAATCGCCCAAGGAAAAATTTACCCCTCCGAGCAACAGGACATAATACTCGCCGAAGCGGAGGGGCATATCAACGAAACGTTAGCCGTCAAAACTCTCTTCGCCGAGACCGTGATCTCCGCGATAGACCGTCTCGGGCGCGAAATAGAATGCGGCGTTTTCGATGAAAGAATAAACGCGCTTCCCATTGACGATCCGGCACATTATAGAGCAATGGCAGTCGAAATGCTCAGCCGCCGGTTTCTCGAATATAAGCTGAAAACAGAACTTGGAACCGCTCCGCCCGATGAAACGGCGTTACTGAAAAAAAGTATAAAAGCGCGAATTATGCCGCTCGGCGTGATATTTCACATTGCCGCCGGGAATATGGACGGGCTGCCCGCATTCAGTCTTGCGGAGGGTCTGCTGACAGGCAATGTGAATATTCTCAAGCTGCCGCAGGCGGATAACGGCTTGTCCGTGGAGATAATTGCCAAGCTGATAGAATACGAACCCGCGCTCGCCGATTTTATTTACGTTTTTGACACGCCATCCTCGGACGTTCACGCTATGCGGAAAATGGCGGCGCTGTCGGACGGTATCGCCGTGTGGGGCGGAGATGAAGCCGTTTCGGCAGTGAGAGCGCTTGCTCCCGTCGGTGCAAAGCTTATCGAGTGGGGGCATAAGCTGAGCTTCGCGTACATTTCGGGCTATTCCGACAAGGAACGCGAGCTTTTGGCATTAGCGGCACATATTGCGGCGACAAAAGGGCTGTTGTGCAGCTCGTGTCAGGTGATCTATCTCGACACCGAAAGCGATAGCATTTTGGAGGAATTCTGCGCGGAATTTCTGCCGATACTGGAGCGTGAGGTCGGACGGAGAGCCTCCGTT
>JAIDPG010000168.1 GCA_029062865.1 Oscillospiraceae bacterium | reverse complement strand
ATATTTTATGACGCGGATGGCAAGCCGCAGAAGCTGATGCTCGCAAGCGCGGGCGACGTGCCGTATTGCCTGGACAGCAAGGAAGTAATGCGCTTTGTCAACAAAATCAAGCTGCTTGATTTTGATTTTACCTAGTTGAGGTGATCTGATTGAATTTAGCGAATAAACTAACGATGTTCCGCGTGATCTTGGTGCCGTTTTTCGTGTTTTTTATGTGCTTTTCGGCGGTGCCGTTCCGCTTCACGGCAGCTCTTGTGATCTTCGGGCTGGCGAGCATCACGGATATGTTCGACGGCAAGGTCGCGCGGAAATACAATATGGTGACGAACTTCGGAAAGTTTCTCGACCCGCTCGCGGACAAAATTCTCGTCGCGGCGGCGCTCGTGTGCTTTGTCGAGCTCGGCTGGACAAGCGCGTGGGTGGTTTTCATTATTCTGGCGCGGGAGTTCGTCGTGTCGGGAATACGTCTTGTCGCGGCTTCCTCAGACAAGAAAAAGGTTATCCCCGCGAACATCTGGGGGAAGCTGAAAACGGCGGTGACAATGGTCGCGATAGTTGTCGTGCTGCTGCTTGCGGTCCTGATGATAGATTTCGGGCTGCTTGAGGGCTTTCCCGCGCAGATCGTCATAGACATTTTGATGTACCTCTCCGCGCTTCTCACGTTGATTTCGGGTATCGTCTACTGCGTGGACAGCAGGGAGTTTATAGATCCCACAAAATAACATTTCCCCCGCCCTCTTGAATAGGTGGGGGAAAATTTTGTGTATGGGGTTGATTTTTATAACTAAATATGGTATAATTAAGATGTATTCTTATTTGTAAAGGTGATATAATGGCAAAACAATCAAATTACAACGACTTAAAAGCCCTGAAAGGTCCCGATCAAGTGCGCCTGCGCCCCGCCGTTATCTTCGGCTCGGACAGCGTTGAGGGCTGTCGCCACTCGGTTTTTGAAATTATCTCGAACTCTATCGACGAGGCTCGCGAGGGCTTTGGAAACCGCATTGTCATCACGATGTTAGCGGACAAGTCCATCGAGGTTGAGGACTTCGGGCGCGGAATTCCGATCGACTTCAATAAGGCGGAGGACAAGTACAATTGGGAGCTCGCGTTCTGCAACCTTTACGCGGGCGGCAAGTTCGACAACAACAGCGGCGAGAACTATTCGTATGCCCTCGGCTTGAACGGTCTGGGCTTGTGCGCGACTCAATTCGCTTCGGAATATATGGACGTCGAGAGCGCCAACGGGCAATGGCTCTATAAATTGCGCTTTGAGAAGGGCTTTAACGTTTCGGAGAATGACAAGGGCTTCGTGAAGTCCAAAAGCACGCACTCCGGAACGAAGATACATTGGAAACCCGATCTGGAGGTCTTTACGGACATTGACGTGGGCGTGGAGTATCTCGACGATATGCTTCGCCGCCAATCCGTAGTAAACGGCGGTGTGGAGTTTATACGCCGTATTGAAAATGAAAGCGGCGAGTTTGACGAAAAGACGTTCTTTTATGAGAACGGCATTTTCGATTACCTTAAGGAAACAGTAGGCGAGAGCTCGCTTACAACTCCGCAGTACTGGCAGGCTCAGCGCCAAGGGCGCGACCGCGAGGACAAGGACGAATACAAGCTGAAAATGAACGTCGCGTTTGCGTTCAGCAAGGAGCTGCACTTTGCAGAGCACTATCACAACTCCTCGTGGCTGGAGCACGGCGGCTCGCCAGACGACGCTATGAAGCGCGCGTTTTTGTCGCAGATAGACGGCTATCTGAAAAACAACAACAAATACAACAAGGGCGAAAAGTCAGTTAAATGGGACGACATCGCGGATTGCTTGGTTTTCATTTCGTCGAATTTCTCGACGCAGGCGAGCTACGCCAACCAGACAAAAAAGGCGATAACCAACGCGTTTATCAAGGACGCGATGACGGAGTGGCTGAAGCACTCTCTGGAGGTGTATTTCCTCGAAAATCCCGACGAGGCAACGAAAATCGCCGAGCGTGTGCTTGTCAACAAACGCTCCCGCGAGAACGCGGAGAAAGTCCGCTCGACGAGCATTGCGAGCCTTTCCGCAAAGATCGACCTCACTAACCGCATTGACAAGTTTGTCGACTGCCGCAGCCGCGACGTTTCCCGGCGCGAGGTTTACATCGTCGAGGGCGACTCGGCGCTCGGCTCGGTAAAGCTCGCCCGCGACGCGGAGTTCCAGGCGGTTATCCCCGTGCGCGGGAAAATTCTCAACTGTCTTAAGGCAAGCTACGACAAGATCTTTAAAAGCGAGATAATCACGAACCTTATTAAAGTGCTTGGCTGCGGCGTTGAGGTGAAGTCAAAAGCCAACAAGAACCTTAACTCGTTCAACCTTGACAATCTGCGTTGGAATAAAGTTGTGATCTGCACCGATGCCGATGTGGACGGCTTTCAGATAAGAACGCTTATTCTCACGATGATACAGACGCTCTGCCCGACGCTTATCGAGCGCGGATATGTTTACATCGCGGAATCGCCGTTGTATGAGATAAACTCGGGCGCGGACACTTATTTTGCCTACACCGAGGCGGAGAAGTCCAAAATCCTCGGCAAAATCGGAGACAAGAAATACACGATACAGCGCTCGAAAGGTCTTGGCGAGAACGACCCGGATATGATGAGCCTCACGACAATGAACCCCGAAACCCGCCGCCTTATCAAGGTCACTCCGACGGACGCGGACGCTACTCGGAGAATGTTTGATGTGCTTCTCGGCAACGATCTCGACGGACGCAAGGAGTTTATCCGCGAGAACGGCAATCGTTATCTGGATACCGCGGACGTAATGTAAACTCCCAATATAATAATAGAGGTAGTATGAAGAAAAAGATAACTAAGACAACTAAGGCAGCTCCCAAAGCCTATATAGAAAATTCGGGAATGGTCGTTGAGACCAGTATTGTTGACACTCTCGAAGAGAATTATATGCCCTACGCGATGAGCGTTATCATATCGCGTGCGCTACCCGAAATAGACGGCTTTAAGCCGTCTCACCGCAAGCTGCTTTACACGATGTACAAAATGGGGCTTCTGAACGGTGCTCGCACTAAGTCTGCGAACATTGTCGGGCAGACTATGCGGCTAAACCCCCACGGCGACGCGGCGATCTATGAGACTATGGTGCGGCTTGCCCGCGGCAACGAGGCGCTGCTTCATCCTTATGTTGACAGCAAGGGCAATTTCGGCAAGGCGTATTCGCGCGATATGGCTTACGCCGCCTCGCGTTACACCGAAGCGAAGCTCGACCCGATAAGCGCGGAGCTCTTCGCGGATATCGACAAGGACGCGGTTGACCTCGTGCCGAACTACGACAACTCCACGACCGAGCCGACGCTTTTCCCGGTGAGGTTTCCCGCGGTGCTTGTCAACTCCAACTTCGGACTGGCGGTCTCAATGGCGAGCAACATCTGCTCGTTCAATCTCGCCGAGGTCTGCGAGACGGCGGTCTCGCTTATCAAGAACCCCGAGCACAACGCGCTTTCAACGCTGAAAGGTCCAGACTTCCCGGGCGGCGGGTTTATCGTTTACGACGAAGCCGAAATGGAGAAGATCTACCGCACGGGTCTGGGCTCGGTCAAGGTTCGCGCGAAGTATAACTTCGATAAAGAAGCGCGGTGCATAGAAGTCACGGAGATCCCGCCTACAACGACCGTTGAGGCAATTCTCGACCGCGTTGTCGATCTTGTTAAAGAGGGCAAGATAAAGGAGATCTCGGGCGCTCGTGACGAGACGGACTTGTCGGGCTTGAAGCTTACGTTCGACCTCAAAAAGGGCTACGACGCGGACTTGGTAATGCAGAAGCTGTTCAAACTCACGCCGCTTCAGGATAACTTCAACTGCAACTTCAATGTGCTTATCGCGGGAACTCCGAAGGTCATGGGCGTTTACGAAATTCTCTCCGAGTGGACGGATTTTCGGCGCGAGTGCGTAAAACGGCGCATCTACTTTGACCTCACGAAGAAGAAGGAAAAGCTGCATTTGCTGCTGGGCTTGAAGAAGATCCTGTTGGATATCGACTACGCGATAAAGCTCATTCGCGAGACGGAAGAGGAAGCCGAGGTCGTGCCGAACCTTATGGTGGGCTTCGGCATTGACGAGCCACAGGCGGAATACGTCGCGGAGATTAAGCTCCGCCATATCAACCGCGAGTATATCCTCAAGCGCACCGAGGAGACGGACAGGCTCGCCGAGGAAATTTCCGAAATGGAGGACATTCTCGGCTCTCCGAAGAAAATCGACAAGGTGATTATTAACGAGCTTGACGAGATCGTGAAAAAATACTCGCAGCCCCGCAAGACGCAGTTCCTGTTTGACATCGGCGAGGACGTTGAGATCGAAGAGGAGCAGCCGGAGGGCTATCCGGTAAATGTTTTCTTCACGCGCGAGGGCTACTTTAAGCAGATAACGCCCAAGTCGCTGAGAATGTCGAGCGAGCAGAAGCTGAAAGAAAACGATGAGATAATCTTCCAAGCCGAGGTTTCGAGCAACTCCGAGCTGCTGTTCTTCACGGACGGCTTTAAGTGCTACAAGTCGCGCTGCTCGGACTTCCCCGAGACAAAGGCTTCCGTTATGGGAGATTACGTTCCCGCGAAGCTGGGCTTTGAGGACGGCGAGTCGCCGATATTTATGGCGGTGACGGAAACCTTTAAGGAAACGCTGATGATCTTCTTCAAGAACGGCAAGGCGGCGAAGATACCGCTTTCGTCGTTCGAGACCAAGACGAAGCGCAAGGTGCTGCTGAATGCCTTTTCAAGCCTCTCGCCCGTTATCGCGATGTTCGTTATCAACGAGGATTGCGACTTTATTCTGAAATCCACGGCGGGCAAGGCGATCCTGTTCAACACGGCGCTTATTCTCGCGAAGTTCGCAAGAGATACGCAGGGCGTGCAGGTTATGAGGCTTACAAAGGCGGAGCTCCAGAGCGTTTTCCTCGCGGAAAGCGTTGAGGCTGAGGACATAGAACGGTTCAGAATTAAAACAGTTCCCGCGGCGGGCTTGCTTGCCGATGAGGATATTGAACAGATGAAGCTGATCTGAGCCTGTCCGAAAGGGAGACAATATGAGTGAAAATGAAAAACGTCCTGTTCCGGAATGGGCAAAGCTGCTCCCGGAGGGTGAGTTTATAAGCTATCTGCCAAGCTATGAGGGCGGACGGTATTTCGGCTTGTTTGATAAGCGCGTCTTTCCGTGTGAGGAAACGGGAGAGATAACATATTACGTTTACGACCCCGTAAAGCACGGCGCAGACCCGAACGGCAGCTATCCGCTTTTGATGTGGCTTCACGGCGCGACAAACGGGCTTAACGGCGAATTCTGTATCAGCAACTGCGGCGGAGAGCTGTTCGCGTCCCCGGAGTATCAGCGGGAAATGGGCGGTGCATACGTTGTCGTTCCGCTCGCGAATGAGAAGCTCGGCACTGACGGAAAGCTTGCCGAAACGTTCTCGGAGAAGTACTTCAAGCCACTTAAGGGCATTATAGAGCGCATTTGCGGGAGCGGGAGCGTCGGGAAGATATTCGCGATGGGCGGCTCGCTCGGGGGCTGGATGACCTGGAAGCTCGCCGAAAAGTTCCCGGAAACGTTTGACGGGATAATCCCGATCTCAACGGGCTATGTGCCGACGGACGGTAGGCTGGAGAACATCGCGAGGCATAATATCGCGGTTTTCGTGGCTCTCGGGCAGCACGACGAGACGTTTGATTATTCGGAGGCTATCGCTCCGCGGATACCGAAAATGGAGGAGCTTGGATTTCTGACTTACTTCCCCGAGTGGGTAAAAAACGGCGACGGCGGCGTTGCCTCGCTGTTTTACGGCTGGGAAATGGGGCAGCACTGCATGATAAATCAAGTTCAGGCAAATCTGATGTTCGACGACGGAACGCCCTACTTTGAGAGGCTTCCGAACGGAGTTACGGGTTGGATAAAAGAAATCTGCGAACGAAAATAAAATCAAAATAAACGGCAGAGAACCGAACATGACAAACCGCGCCAAGCGGTAAAACCAGCAACTAAAAACCTAAAACCAAAAATTATATGGAGGATAAAATTATGTTGACGGATATCGAAATCGCTCAGCAAGCGAAAATGCTCAAAATCGGCGAGGTCGCGGAGAAGCTCGGCATCTCCGAGGAGGAGCTCGAGCCTTACGGGCACTACAAGGCTAAGCTCTCGCAGAAGGTCTTTGACCGCGTAGCGGACAAGCCCGACGGCAAGCTCATTCTTGTGACGGCAATTAACCCTACGCCTGCGGGCGAGGGAAAAACCACCACTTCCGTGGGCTTGTGCGAGGGTATGAATAAAATAGGCAAAAAGACGTGTGTCGCGCTCCGCGAGCCTTCGCTGGGTCCCGTGTTCGGCATTAAGGGTGGCGCCGCGGGCGGCGGGTATTCACAGGTCGTTCCCATGGAGGATATCAACCTCCACTTTACGGGCGATATGCACGCGATAACCGCCGCGAACAATCTGCTCGCCGCGATGATAGACAACCATATCCAGCAGGGCAACGAGCTCGGGATAGACGTTCGGCGTATTCTTTTCAAGCGCTGCCTTGATATGAACGATCGCGCGCTTCGCAACTGCGTTGTCGGAATGGGCGGCAAGGTGAACGGCGTGCCGCGCGAGGATCATTTCCAGATAACCGTCGCAAGCGAGATCATGGCGATTTTGTGCCTCTCGAAGGACTTGGCTGATTTGAAAACCCGTCTTGGGAATATCCTTATCGGTTATACTTACGACGACAAGCCGCTTTTCGCGCGTGACTTGAAGGCAGTCGGCGCGATGACCGCTTTGCTCCGCGATGCGATAAACCCGAACCTTGTCCAGACGCTCGAAAACAATCCCGCGATAATCCACGGCGGACCGTTCGCGAACATCGCGCACGGGTGCAATTCCGTCAGAGCGACAAAGCTCGCGCTGAAGCTGTCCGACTACGTTGTCACCGAGGCGGGCTTCGGCAGCGACCTCGGCGCGGAGAAGTTCTTTGATATTAAATGCCGCACGGCGGGCTTGAAGCCCGACTGCGTGGTGCTCGTCGCGACTATCAGAGCGCTGAAATACAACGGCGGAGTAGCGAAGCCCGACCTTGCCGCTGAAAATGTCGAGGCTCTCCAGAGGGGCATTGTAAATCTCGGCGTTCATATTGAGAATATGCGGCAATTCGGCGTGCCGGTAGTCGTCGCGATAAATCACTTTGCGACGGATACCGAGGCGGAGATCGAACTTGTGCACGAGTTCTGCCGGAAAATGGTGGTTAAAGTCGCGTTCTCGGACGTGTTCGCAAAGGGCGGCGAGGGCGCTGTTGAGCTTGCGCGTGAGGTCGTTTCGGCGATCGAGGACGAGGACAGCCACTTCGCTCCGCTTTACGACGTGAACGATACGATCAAGGAGAAGTTTGAAGCGATAGCGACGAAGATTTACCGCGCGGACGGCGTGGTTTACACCGCCAAAGCCGACAGAGCCATCAAGGAAATCGAGGCGCTTGGGCTTGACAAGCTGCCTATATGCGTCGCGAAAACGCAGTATTCGCTGTCGGACAATCCGACCCTGCTCGGTAAGCCGACGGGCTTCAAGATCAACGTCGGTGACGTCCGCGTAAGCTCGGGCGCTGGGTTTGTGGTAATCTACACGGGTGACATTATGACGATGCCCGGACTTCCGAAAGTGCCGAGCGCGGAGAACATTGACGTGAACGAAAACGGCTATATCATGGGGCTGTTTTAATGGAATTTATTACCAAAAGCCAGGACGAGACGCGCGCGCTCGCCAAAAGGCTTGCCGAGCGGCTGAAGCCCGGCGACGTGATTTTATACACGGGAGACCTCGGCGCGGGGAAAACGGCGTTTACAAAGGGGCTTGCGGATTGTTTCGGCTCGACCGAGCAGGTCACGAGCCCGACGTTCGCGCTTGTAAACGAATATCCTGCGAAGATCCCGATTTTCCATTTTGATCTGTATCGCATTTCGGGCTTTGACGATCTCTACGCTATCGGCTTTTTCGACTATCTCGACCGCGGGGGAATTCTCGCGGTTGAGTGGAGCGAGAATGCTCCGGAGCTTGAAACGGAGCTTGAAAACGTTATTAAAGTCAGCATAGAAAAGCTCGGCGAAAACGAGCGGAAAATCACCGTTTCGGGGAAGGATTTTGAGTTATGATTCTGGGAATTGACGCGTCGGCGATCTCGGCGGGGAGTGCGCTTGTTGAGAATGGCAAAATTGTCGCCGAGGAGTTTCTGAACACGCGGCACACTCACTCCGAGACGCTTTTGCCGATGATCTCTTCAATGCTGAAGAGCGCGGGAGTTGAGCTTTCGGACATTGAGAAAATCGCGGTGAGCGCGGGTCCGGGCTCGTTTACGGGGCTTCGCATAGGCATTTCGACGGCAAAGGGTCTCGCGGACGCGGCGCATTTGCCGTGTGTTTCCGTGTCGACGCTTGAAGCGATAGCGTACAATTTCCTCGGCGTTGACGGCGTGATCTGCGCGTGTATGGACGCGCGCTGCAAGCAGGTCTACAACGCGCTGTTCAAGTCAGAAAACGGCGTTATAACGCGCATTTGCGACGACAGGGCAATTTCACTCCAACAGCTTTCCGAGGAGCTTTCGGCGCTTCCCGATAAGATAATTTTAGCGGGCGACGGCGCGGAGATAATGCACGGCTTCACCGAGGAGAAATACTCCCTCGCGCCGCCTTTGCTGCGGTTTCAGCGGGGGAGCGGAGTGTGCTTCGCGGCGCAAAACGCTCCCGAAATATCCCCTGCCGCGCTTATGCCGACGTATCTGCGGCTTCCGCAGGCGGAGAGAGAAAGGCTGGCTAAAGCCGATAATGCGTAAGGAGGACACATGGATACGACACGATTTAAAGCGTTCGGCGAGCTTTGCTCTCAAAGGCTGCCGAATGAGGCAGATAAAATATTGAGTGCCGTAAAGGGCGAAAAAATCTGCGCGATAGGGTTTATAACGACCGATGATTTTTACGGCTTTTATTTGACGTGGAATAACTGTAAAAACATCAACGATTATTATGAGTGGCAGAACGCTGTTTATCCCGATGTTCTTTATCAGCCGCTTGTGGATATAGTTGACAATTGCAAGGATATTGATCTTTGCGCCCCGTCCGATGAGAAGTGGGAGTTCGCGCTGGCTCTGCTCTCCGTGTTGGAAAAAAGCATTAATGGGATTTCCGAGGAAATTTTCCGAAAAAACGGCTTTAAAAGAGAGGACGTTCTTTTCTTTTCGACAATGGGCGACGGAGATTACGTCGGGGAGATGCTCAACGCTTCCGTAAAAATGTTCAACTCGCCCGAGACGCTTGATAAGTTTGGGGTCTCGCGGTAATTTTGTTTGGAGGATTTTATGGACTTTAAATTACTCCCCGTTACGGACGAGGATATGGCGCAGTTCAAGCGCGATATGCAGGAAGCCTTTCAAAAAGGCGCGGCTGATGAAATTACCGAGCTCGACGAAGAAATTCTGCCGGAAAAGGACATCGACGAATCGTTGTCGAAAAAGGGCGCGTTCGCGTATAAGGCGGTTGAGGACGGGAAAATGGTTGGCGGAGCGGTAGTTGTGATAGACGCCGAAAAGCAGCATAATCACCTTGATTTTCTGTATGTCAAGTGCGGCGTGCAAAGCAAGGGAATAGGGCAGAAAACCTGGAACGAGATCGAAAGGCTCTATCCCGACACAAGGGTGTGGGAAACGTGCACTCCGTATTTCGAGAAAAGAAATCTGCACTTTTATATAAACCGTTTGGGATTTCACGCGGTGGAGTTTTACAATCCGCGCCACAAAGACCCGCATATCTCCGACGATATGTTGGGCGGCGATTATTTCTTCCGCTTTGAAAAAACAATGAAGTAAGATCATTGAGGTGATAGATATTGAGCGTTATTGACATAATCGCCAACAGACGCAGTTACCGAGGAAAATACAAGCCGCTCCCCGTTCCGAGAGACGACCTTATCACGATCATGAAAGCGGGCTTGGACGCTCCGTCCGGCTGCAACAAGCAAACAACGAGCTTGATCGCGGTGGACGACAAGGAAACCTTGGAAAAGCTGCGCGCCGTCATAGACCCGCCCGTCGGCGAGACCGCGCCGGCTAGGATTTGCGTTCTGACGCAAAGGATAAACGCGTACAGGGACAGGTGCTTTGCGGTGCAGGATTATTCGGCGGCTATCGAGAATATGCTGCTTGCGATAACGGAGCTCGGGTATCAGAGCTGCTGGTACGAGGGGCATATTACGGACGAGGACAGGATCGGCTTTAAAATGGCGCAAATACTGAACGTTCCCGACGATTATGAGTTGATTTGCTTTCTTCCGGTGGGAATTGCCGAAACAGAGCCCGTTCCGCCGAAGAAAAAGGCGTTTGAGGAAAGAGCTTGGTTTAATTCCTTTCGCGGCAAAGGGTAGCCGGATCGAAATATTTAAGGAGGAGTGTTATGGACCTGACAAGCTTTAAATGGACGCGGCAGCCCAAAAGCTGCAATATTGACGGCAATAAGGTGGAGATAGTCACCGCTCCGCACACCGATCTGTGGCAGAGAACCTACTATCATTTTCAGAACGATAACGCGCCTGTGTTCCAGACGGAGACCGACGAGCGGTTTTTCAGCTTTACGGTGAAAACGGACTTTTCCGATAGTCATCATCGTTTCGATCAGTGTGGGATCGTTATGTATCTCGACAGCGAAAACTGGCTCAAAGCGTCCGTCGAATACGAAAACGAGGATTTTCAACATCTTGGCAGCGTCGTAACGAACGGCGGGTACTCCGATTGGGCGACCACCGCCATTCCGGCGGCGGTAAAAACTATGTGGTATCGGTTCAGCCGCCGCGAGGACGATTACTGTATCGAATGTTCCCAAGACGGCGAGAATTTCAGCCAGATGCGGATCTGCCATATTAACAAGGGCGGCGGGAGGATACGGTTCGGGATCTATGCCTGCTCGCCGGAGGATTCGTCGTTCAAGGCTGTTTTCTCCGATATGAGGCTTACCGAGTGCTTGTGGAAGGCTCACGACGGACAGCAGCCCGACTGACCTGCTTTTCAAAACATAAATTTTAAGGAGTGATATTATTATGATAGCGATAGGCTGCGATCACGGCGGCTACGAGCTTAAGCTCGCCGTGGAAAGTTATTTGAACGACCATAAACTGGAGTTTACGGACTGCGGCTGCAGCGGCGAGAAAGTGGATTATCCAGACATCGCCGAAAAGCTTTGCGCGAAAATTACAAGCGGCGAGTGCGACCGCGGTATTCTCATTTGCGGCACGGGCATCGGAATGTCGATGTGCGCGAATAAGGTCAAGGGAATTCGCGCGGCGGTTTGCGGAGATACGTTTTCGGCGAAGTATACGCGGATTCACAACGACGCGAACGTCCTTTGTATGGGCGGGCGTGTCATCGGCGCGGGGCTTGCGCTGGAGATAGTCCGCGAGTTCCTGAACAACGAGTTTGAAGGCGGCAGGCACATAGCACGCCTTGAAAAAATGCAGAAAATGGAGGGGAAATAAAATGGATTTTGAAAACGTAATCGTCTGCGACCACCCGCTGGTTCAGCACAAGGTAACGCTTCTGCGAGACAAGAACACGGGCTCTAAGGAATTTCGCGAGCTGGTTCACGAGGTGTCGATGTTTATGTGCTACGAGGCGACGCGCGATTTGCCGCTTAAGGAGATCCGCATTGAAACGCCGCTTGGGGAGCTCGCGAGCTCTAAGGTCATCAGCGGACGGAAGCTCGCGTTTGTGCCGATTATGCGCGCGGGTCTCGGAATGGTTGACGGCGCTCTCGCGCTTGTTCCGACCGCGAAGGTAGGGCACGTCGGCATTTACCGCGACAAGCACAACGGCAATATCGCGATCGATTATTATAGAAAATTCCCGTTTGACATCGCGAACCGCGACGTTATCATTCTCGATCTGATGCTCGCGACGGGCGTTTCGGCGGTGAAAACCGTCGAGCTTGTAAAGGACGCGGGCGCTAAGACCGTGAAGTTTATGTGCGTTCTCGCGTGCCCGGAGGGCATAAAGGCGCTCCACGACGCGTATCCCGACGTTGAGATAATCTGCGGCTCGGTCGACGAGGGGCTCAACGAGGAGCTGTACATCATTCCCGGTATCGGCGACGGCGGAGACAGACTTTTCGGTACTAAGTAAGTTGGTGAGATCAAAATGACGAACGACATAAGCGCGAAAAACAGAGAGCGGATCATCGCCGCGATGATAAGCGAGGACGAGAAAATCCATGAGGAGGCGGTCGAGAAAGCCGTAAAGCTCCTAGCAAAGCTGGACGAGTTCTGCCCGCCGAAGCCGATGGTGCGTCTGAATCCGACCCGCGGTGAGACGACCGTGTTCGACAGCAAAATGGGCGGCGTTCCGTACTTCCCGAATAATATGGACTATCCGACCGTTCGCGGTGAC
>JAIDPG010000167.1 GCA_029062865.1 Oscillospiraceae bacterium | reverse complement strand
CTCACGGTGAAGTTTTTGTTTGATAAGCTTATACAAGAAAACAGACACGACCTGCTGATCATCGCGGAGAAATACGGAATGCTGGACAGCGCCGCGCTTCTCGATCTGTTAATTAAATTCGCGGTTGAAAGGAAAAAGACGGAGTTTACGGCGTATCTTCTGGATCTGAAAAATCGGAAATTCGGCTTTAAAAACGGTGGTGATTTTGACTTATGAACGAAGACCTGTTTGAATTTAAAAAGACCAAGGACGGGTATGTCCTCAAAAGATTTAACGGTAATCCGACAGCCACCGAAATAACCACAGCTCCCGAATACAACGGGCAGCCCGTTGTAGGAATCTGTTCGCGAGCGTTTGTAAATTCGCGTCTTCTGACAAAGATCACGATATCCGAGGGCGTGCGGCAAATCAGCTCAAACGCGTTTGCAGCCTGTACGGGTCTGCGCTCGATTAGTCTTCCCGCAAGTCTTGAGACTATTGAAAGATATGCGTTTTTTGGCTGTAAGGCTCTTTGCGAGGTGGAGTTCAAGTCCTCTCCCAAATTTTGTGGGAATGTGTTTTTTGGTGATTACAATCTCCCCGCCGACATCGCTCTGATGGGGGCTGTTCTCTCGCGGGATATTACGCGCCCCCTTGACATTGAGCTGCTCCGCGATGAGATGAAGCTTGCGAATGACAGACCGAGTTATAAGCCGTGGTTTTCACGCGACGATGTTGTTGCTCTTGCCGCGGCGAACGACTGCTTCCGCGATATTGACGAGGAGCTTCTGGATGCTCTTACGGATTATTCCGTGAAGCATAACAAGACCGAGCTCACGGCGTACTTTCTCGAATTCAAAAAGCGAAAATTCGGCTTCAAAAAAGGTGGTGATCTTGACTTATGATAAAGAAAATGTTCGACTTTGAAAAGCTCGACGACGGGTGGGAGCTTGTGCGTTATAACTACAATGCCGACCCGCGCATAACCCGGCTGGAGATCCCCGCTAAGTATAAATTCCACAAGGTGAAAAGCATTTCCCCGAAGGCGTTCAATTCGGCGAGTTTTTTGAAGTCGGTCGTTGTGCCGGATTCAGTCACTAACATAGGCGCGGCTGCGTTTGAGTACTGCGAGCAATTAGAAGAAATTACGCTCCCGCGCGGGCTGAAAATAATCGACTATAATATGTTCGCGGAGTGCGCGTCGCTGCGGAAGATCGAGCTCCCCGCGAAGGTCGCCGTTATTCGTATGCGCGCGTTCGCGAGGTGCGCGTCGCTGGAGGAAATAAAGCTCCCCGAAATGCTCTGCGTCGTGTACAACATGGCGTTCCAGGACTGCGCCGCGCTGAAAACCGTGCGCTTTCCCGATTCCGAGGTGACGCTGCTCGGCAACACGTTTATGAACTGCCGCTCGCTCTCCGCCGAGACGGCGATGTATTCCCTCATCGGCGTGAACGACCTCAACAAGCCGTTCGCGGTCAATACGGAATTCAATTGGGATCTGGCCCTGCGCGAGGACGTTTTCAAGCTCGCCGTTGAGCACAACAGCTTCGAGAGCATCAGCAAAACGGAGCTTTTCAAGCAGCTTATCGACAGGAATTTAATAGACTATATGCCCCTTGCCGAGGGCTTGCTGAACGAGCGGATTTTGGGTGAGCTTGTCGACTACTCCTCGGAGAGAAACAAAACCGAATTCACCGCGCGCTTGCTGAACTTCAAAAACGGCGGGAATTCGGCTGTTGAGGATATTATCAACGCTCAGTTCAATCTGTAACCTCGCGCTTGCTGTAAATCGCAACGGAGATAAACCACGACAACGCATAAATCGCGGCGACGACGGCGATTATTATCCAGACGATATAGCGATTTTGAGCGAGCGCGATAAGCTTATCGGCAAAATTCGCGAACAAGAACGCCGCAAGAAATATCGTCATAAAAAATATTATCCTGCCCCTCTCCGTGCCGAACTTAAAGCATAATGGCAAGCCGACAGCGGTGATGATAAACGTTGAAATGCACATTACGCCGATATCGGTCGCGGCTTCGGAAAGCGCCGCGCCTCCTATCGTATTAACGTGGATAATCATAGCCAGAAACGTTACAAGTGCTGTGAGAGCAACAAATATAATGCTGAAAAGATATTTCGACGATACCATTTGCCCCGCGCTGTACGGAAGCGCCCCGCTGTATTTTGACCACTTCGACTTCTCGTCGAAGCTCAGAAGGCTTATCGAGATCTCCCCAGAGATCAGCACGGGAAACAGCAGAAACGCAATGCTGTCGTCAAGAAATTCGCTTAAAGCAAATGACATCACAATAAAAATCGCGTCGATAATAAAATACATTTTGCAGCTTTTCAGCGCGACATAAAAATCCTTTAAAAGCAGTCCTTTCATAAGCATACCTCCTGGCTATTTGATGGTTTCCCGCTGATTGTAAACGGCTATGGAAATAATCCACGACCCCACGTAAAACGCGGCGACTATGGCTATCATAACAAAAATGCAGCCGTTTGATCTGAGATCTCTTTTAAATTCATCAATAGAAAATGAAAATGCCAGCGCCAGACCGAACACAAGCGCCATAAAAAAGACGCGCCCCTTTTCCGTCCCGAATTTAAAGCATAACGGCAGACCGACCGCGGGAACAATAAGCGAGAGTATAAACACGCCGCAAAGCACCTGCGCTGATTGCGAAAGCTCGTCGAAGCCGCCTATGGTTTTTGCGCGAATCGCCAAAGCCAGAAGCACGACAAGCGCCATAACCACTTGAAAAGTAAACCCGAAAATGTATTTTGCCGACACTATCTGCGCCTTGCTGTAAGGCAGCGTCCTGCTGTATTTCGTCCACGCGGATTTTTCGTCAAACGCCAAAAGGTTAATCGGCAGCACAGCGAAAATCACGACGGGGAGCATCATAAACATATACCCGTCGCTGAACCAGTTGTCAAGAAAAAACGAAGCGGCGATAAAAAACGCGCTTACAATCAGATAGAATTTGCAGCGTTTCAGCGTGACATAAAAATCCTTTAAAAGCAATCCTTTCATACGTTTCCCTCCTTTGCCGTCCGGACAAAAAGCGCCTATATCGAGATGGCTCAGCTTTGAGCTTTGAGGAAATTATTAACGCGCGGTTCAACCTGTGATCTCACGCCTGCTGTAAATCGCAACGGAGATAAACCACGACAGCGCGTAAAGCGCGGCGACGGCGGCGATTATTATCCAGACGATATGACGGATTTGACCGAGCCCGTAAAACTTGTCAATAAAGTTCACAAGCAAGAACGCCGCAATAAAAATCGTCATAAAAAAGATTATCCTGCCCCTCTCCGAGCCGAATCTAAAGCACAACGGCAAGCCGACAGAGGTGACAATAAGCGAGATCACGCACATTCCGCCAATCACTGACCCGACCTCGGAGAGCTCCGCGCCGCCTATCGTATTAACGTGGATAATCAAAGCCAGAAACGTTACAAGCGTTGTGATCGCCACAAACGCAAGGCTGAAAAGATATTTGGAGGACACCATCTGAGCCGCGCTGTACGGCAAGGTGCCGCTGTACTTCGACCATTTTGACTTCTCGTCGAAGCTCAAAAGGCTTATCGAGATCTCCCCCGAGATCATCACAGGAAACATCAGAAACGCAATGCTGTCGTTGAGAATTCCGCTTAAAGCAAATGACATCGCGATAAACATCGCGTCGATAATAAAGTACATTTTGCAGCTTTTCAGCGCGACATAAAGCTCCTTTAACATCAAGCCCTTCATAAAACTTCCCCCTTTGTAGTTTGTACAAACAGCTCCTCAATCGAAACGGGGCTTATCTCCGTGCCGCTTGGAACGGCGCTTCTTTTGACGATTGCCTCCGCGCCGTAGGGCGTGATTTTTTTGTGCTTTATCGCCGCGGGGTCAAGCTCCGCTAAGCGCTCCGCCGTGCAGTGAATCACGCCGTATTCCGCGAGCAACGCGTCCTTCTCCTCAAACAAGATCAGCTTCCCCTTGTGAAGAAACGCGATGTAGTCGCAGATCTTTTCGAGGTCGCTGACGATATGCGAGGACATCAAAACCGAGTGCTCCTCATTGCGCGTGAATTCGTTGAGAATATCCAGAACGTCGTCGCGGACAACGGGGTCGAGTCCGCTTGTCGCCTCGTCGAGAAGCAGCAGCTTCGCGTTGTGCGACATCGCGACGGCAAGCCCCAGCTTCATTTTGTTCCCGCGCGAGAGCTTCCCGAACGGCTTGTCAATCGGCACGGAGAGCCGCTCCAGCAAGCCTTTGTAAAACACGGGATTCCACCGCTTGAACGTGCCGCGCATAATTTTCCCGACCTGAACGGCGTTAAGACATTCGGGAATTCCAACCTCGTCAAACACCGTGCCGACGTCCTCTTTTATCATCTTTATTTCCGCGGAATTATCCCGCCCGAGGATCTTTACGCTGCCGCCGTCACGCTTTATCATATCGAGAATAAGCTTGATCGTCGTGGATTTGCCCGCACCGTTTTCGCCGATAAGCCCGAGTATGCATCCGCCGGGCAGCGTAAGGTCGAGATTTTCCAGCGTGAAGCCGTTGTAGCTTTTCGTAAGTCCTTTGATTTCGATAGCATTTAAATTACTCATTTTTCTCCCTCCAAAGCGAATTTCACAATTTCCAGAACCTCTTCGGCGCTTAGCTTGCACGCGGCGGCAAGCCCCACGATAGCGTCAACGTGCTCCTCGATCTTCCTGAGGTTAGTCTCGCGGATAAGCTCGAGGTTTTTCGGCGCGACATAGCAGCCCTTTGCGGGCATCGTGTAGATAAAGCCCTCCTTTTCAAGCTCCTCATACGCGCGCTTTGTCGTGATGAAGCTGATCTTGAGGTCTTTGGCAAGCCCCCTTATCGACGGGAGCATCTCGTTTTCGGCAAGCTCCCCGCTCATGATCTGCTGCTTTATCTGCGAGCAGATCTGGTCGTAAATCGGCGTGGAGCCACGCACATCAATAAAAATGTTCATTTTGTCACCTTTTCGCGAATTCCGGTAATTCGGGGAAATTCTCGCTCCCGAACTGTATATATCTATTATACACAGATTATACAGTTTTGTCAAGGGGTTTTTGAAAATTTTTTTGGAACTACTCGAAAAAACTCCCTGCCACGCATCGGATTCTTCTTGCCTCTAGCCGCAAATGGCTTTGCAATAAGTTTTTCACGCTTTCAACAAAGTTTTCAACAAAACAAAGGCTTGTACAAAGCAAATTGGCGTGTTTTGAGGCAGAATTGTTGAAAACTCTCCACTTCCGAGGGGTTTTCAACAGTTTTCAACGGTTTTTCAACAGGTTTTACAGTTGGAAGTGTGGAATATTTTGGGGGGATTTTAACAGAACGTATAAGAAAACCGCGCCCTGTTTTCGGGCGCGGAAAATTGTTATCCTAAAAACTGCGAGACCTCCTGCGGGGAGAGATCGGCAATTGTTCACCTCTCGCGGTCTTGCTTTTTGCGGAGAGCGGTTTCGCGCTCGTTGTTCTTGCGGCGGAGAAGCTCGGCGGCGTTTTGCAAAAACGCAATGTCCTCTTCCGTAAGATCGGTGACGTCAAGCGTCCGGCTCTTGCTCGGTTGACCTCAGCTCCGGCAGTCTTTGTAACAATCGTGTCAATACTCTTATTGGCAAGGGTGGTTTTTTTGGCGATTTCCAGACTTGGCAGGTTCAGGGCTACAGAAATGTTGACAGCATGTTCAACACGGTAGTGGCAAAGCAGGCCGCGAATTACAACTACGAAAATACCGTTAAGGCGTAAACCTCCCGGAAGCAAGAGATTTAGAGGTAAGAGAGTCGTGGTTTGGTGCTCCCTTGCCTCTAAAATTTTTTTCTTGCTTTCGGCAGAAACCTCTTGACATTTTTCGGAAAATGAGTTAAAATATAAGGGGGGAATTCTCCCCATAGG
>JAIDPG010000166.1 GCA_029062865.1 Oscillospiraceae bacterium | reverse complement strand
GTTATCAGGCTGGCGAGAAACCCTCAGATGCTAGGAAGCCCCACCACGGCTAGCCGTTGTGGCTGCCGTGGTGGGGCTGACGACGCAGATGAGGGTTTCTCGCCAGCCTGAAATCCCCGCCGGAGGCGGGGAATATTTTATTTATAAAAGAAAACGTTGAATACAAACTCATTATTCCAATAATTCTCGACCGTGGAATTGGAGATCTCGATTTTCAATCCGTTCTTTTCCGCGAAATCTTGGAACAGCTTTTTGCTGTAGAAAAGCTTGTTCAGGTCTTGATACTTTTCGTCGTAGTTTTCGATGTTCGCTCGGCGATAGGCGATGAAATCCTCTTTTTTCTCGATGTTGTGAACGTCGATCAAGCCTATCGAATAGTTGGTTTTTTGGAGCATTTTTTCGAGAACCGCTTGGGTGTAGTCCGTGTCGGGGAAATACGAGATAACGCTGTTCGCGAGAATGCAGTCGTACTTCGGCTCCGGCTCGGCGGCTATCGCTTCTCCGCAGGTTATGTCGTTCGATCTCAGCACCTTTACGGCGATGTCGATAAGCGCGCGGCTGTAGTCAATGCCGCCGCACGTGAAGCCGTCGCGCTCGAACAACAGCAGGTTCGCGCCGCTGCCGCAGCCGAACTCGTAGACGGACTTCAGCGGGTTCGGGGAGTTCTTCGCGAGGCGCTGCTTGATGTCCTCGTACTGCTTTACAAGCGCGTCGGCGGCGATCTCTCCTCCGCCGACGTCAAAGCCGTCGGCACGCTTGAGCTCGGTGAAAAGCTCGATTATATCATCGGAGTTAAGGACTTCCTCATTTAGTTTACGCTTTTCCCAGATGCTTTTCCAGTTGTTTGCCATAATTTTCCTCCGTGTTTTAATGCGTTCCGGACGTTCTCCCCGCCTGCGGCGGGGAGAACGATCGAGTTAATTTTCGGTTTTTTCCTCGTCGAGATTTACGACAATATCGTCTCCCTCGACCTCTTTGTTTTTGTTCTCGTCGATGTTCAGCTTTTCGGCGAGCTTTTTCTTTGCCTTGCGTATCCGTATCCCGATAACCGCCCCGACGGCGATGACAACACCCGCTATCGCCTGGATAGTGTACGTCATAACGGACGGATCGATGTAGCCCTTGTTGGAAATCAGCAGCTTAAGATTTTTCATGAGTTGTTCTCCTTTCGCTTTTTGATCTGGTTCTGAACCGCTTCTATAAGATACTTTCCGCCGACCTCGGCGCTTTTGCCGAGATTGTAAACACAGCGCTCGGTGAGGGCGGTGATTTTCTCGTGATATTCCGCTTGCTTTGAAAGCAGCTCGCGGACTGTTTCGTCAAGCGTGCCGAGCTCGTCTGTTTTTATGAGCCTGCCCGCCTCGTTTCTTATCCAGATATTTATCGGCTCGATGTCGAGGTCCTTGTAATCGGGGTTCATGATCTTCATCGGCGTGTCGATGAAGATGACGGGCTTTTTCGTCGTGAACGCGTAATCCTGGCTTATTGATGACCAGTCTGTGATAAGAATGTCGGCGTTGAAAACCGTATCGTTGGACGAGAAATCCGTCTGTATAGTGATATTTTTGTCGTCCTTATACTGCTCCTTCATCAGCTCGAACTTCTGCGGCGCGTGGCGGACGTGCTGCGGATGCGGGCGGACGATGACGTTATAATCCTTGCCACGCATACTTTCCATTAAATCGTCGATGCAAAGGTCGATGACGTTGTCCTTTTGCCACGACGGCGCGATGAGAACGGTTTTCTTGCCGCTTTCCGGGCGCGGCGAGCTTTCGTAGTCCGCTATCATCTCGTCGAGCAGGCAATAGCCGTACTTTATCTGCTTTTGGTTTTCCAGCCCGAACTTCTTCGCGAGCGCCACATTTTCATCATACTGATGTTCTCCGCAGGCGTAAACCGTGTCGAACGCGTTCAGCGCGCGCGGACGGAACGCCAGATTGTTTGAGTCCATTCCGTGCGGAATGTAGACGTACTCTATATCCTTGCGGATATAGCTTCTTTTGATATGATAGGTTTCGAGGTCGGGCATTGTCATCACAACAACGTCCGCGTCCATTTTCATCATTAAAGTAATCAGGCGCTTTTCGTCTATAAAATAAGCCTTGATCTGGGAATTCTGTTTTTCAAGCTCAAAGATTTTGTCGTTGTAATCGCTTGTGATATAATGAATCGTCAAATTCGTGTGCGAGAGAATATACTCGATAATTCCCTTATAATATTTGTAGAAGCCGTTGCTTTCTGAATAGAAAACAAGGTGCTTGTTGACGATGCCGAAGAAGCGCTTGTAGTCCGCCTTCGCTTTCTTTTTCGCCTCGGGCGGGAGAGCTTTTACGGACTGCATATTGTTGAGCTCCGAGAGCTCTTTCCGCGTTTTTTCAAGTTCCTCGTAATCCACGTGCTTTTTGGGATTTATCGCGAGGTTCAACAGCCACTGCTGGAGTATCGCGAGCAGGTTGCTTGCCGTCCAATAGAGCGCCACGCCCGCGGGGACGAAAATACCGAGATAAACCGAAAGCCCGACGGAAAACGCCAGCATACCGTATTTGTTCCATTTCGATTGTTCGGCTTGCAGGACGTTTATCGAGTTCTGCGCGACGCAGAGCAGCAGCGCCGAAACGCCCGCTATAACCGGGATCCACCAAGCCATGCCGCCCGTTGTCGACGCGACCCAGCCGAGACTAAATCCCGCGAACTTCATCTTGAAATTTTTTATTTTTGCGATCGTATTCACAGCGAGATCGGAGCTGTCGAACATTATGCTCGTGAAATACTCGTCGGAAAAATTGCCGCTTTGGATATCCTCAACGACCGCGATCTCCAAGCCGGAGCTTTTCGGATCGAGCTTTTCGTTGTTATCTAGCGCGACCTGCGTCAACGCCGTGATGTTGCTCTCGCTTGTTTTCGTGATGTAAGTCAGCGGCTTGTTGATCACCTCAACCATACCGATAAGCAGCACTATCTGTATCAGCATCGGGATAAGCGACGCGAACGCGTTGTACTTCTCGCGCTTGTACAACGCCGACTGCTCGTCCGCTATCGCGTCCTTGTCGCCGAAGTGATTTATCTTTATCCGATTTATCTCGGGCTGCATTTTCACCATTTTGATCGAGTTTTTCTGCACCCACACCGAAACGGGCAGCAGCACGATCTTACTGAACAGTGTAAACAATATTATCGCCCAGCCGTAATTGCCGATCATATTATACAGCCAAGCCATTACGGGTCCAAGTATTTTTCCCAGAAACATTATTATTGGTCTCCTGATTTATATTTTAATTGAAATTTATGCTGTCTTGAAACATTAACTTAAAACTATAGATCAAATTCTCTGCCTGTTTTCTCAAACTCTTCCCAATCCCAAGCCTTGCCCTTCACGACGTATTCCTCCATGTGATGCTCGAGGCGGAAGTTGCGGTACCACATAAAATAGCGCTCGCGCTCGTCGGGGATTTCCGCGGTGGACTGCTCGGCGGTCGCGCCGTCAAGGAGCTTTGTGTAGATGCCCATCAGATCCAGATAGGAAATCGGCTTTTGCGACACGGTGAACTCATGGTGCTCGTTTATTCCCTTTATCATAAACATCGGGTTCGCTCTTACAAGCATATCCGTCGCGGAATTCAAGTTCGTGTCGCCGTGGTCGGACATAATTATTATAACCGTGTTGTCGTAGGTGCCGTTTGCCTTCAGCCTTTCGAGCCAAGCCTTCAAAAGCGTGATGTTTGATTCCACCTTGACGGAATAATACGTGTAGCCGTCGATGATGTTCAGATCCTTATCGTACCCGAACGGAATATGCGCGCCCTCCGTATGGATAAACTTGAACGAAGCCGCGTCCGTTTTGTCAAGCGTCGGGTTTTCGTTTATGATAGAATAGATCGTGCGGCTGTCGTAAACGTAATTATCAACAGCGCCGTTGAAATTCATGGTCTCGATCGCCGAGTATTTCTTCAAGAAATACGGCAGGTATTTGTACTTGATATATTTCGCCGCCTGCGGGAAATACATTTCAAGCGTCATTTTGTAATTGCCGGAGACGGTGCTGTTTTTTACGTCAAAGCTGCTGTTTCCGTACCACACAAGCTCCGGCTCATAGATGTCGATCGTGTAGCCGCGCTCTGCAAGCTCGTTAAACAACGGCGAGTTGTTATACGCCTCGGACGCGAAATCCTCGAACTTCTTTTCGTTTTTGTTGAGCTCCCCGCCCAAAATCAGCGGCAGAGAATCGCGCGTGCACGGATAGCCGCCGAGCGTGTCCGGATAGTATGTAAAGTCCTCGAAGATCTCTTTATACTCGGGGTTTTCGTCAAGAACCTCCCCGAAATCCACCGAAGCTACCGCGTCGTTGAGCATGATCACGAAGTTCTTATCCGTCGAGATCTTGTTGAAATTGTTGTTTGTCGCGACAATAGTGCTTTTGCTTTTAAACGAGTTCCAGCTTATCATTTCCGTTAAAAGCGAAACTGTGAGCATTATGAAGATAACGAGCGTGGCGATCGTAAAGATCTTGACTGCCTTTTTCACCGTGAACTTCACCGAGATAATAACGATAAGCGCCGCGTAGGATACCCAGATCGCCGCGGTTATCATATTCTGGGTTGTGAAAACGCTCCAGTCTATCATCGTGCCGTCAAGCGGCGGGAGCGCGCCTGCGAGGAAATTCCCCTGAAAATAGGTCGACACGAAAATCAGGAAAAACATGAGCAGGAAAACCCGGTAAAACGTCGGCTCCTTATCCTTGACTATCGCCTTATTTATCGCGAAAACCGCCGTCAGAACGCCCGCCGCGACGACAAAAAACACCAGAAACGTCACAAGCATCGGCAGGGACATGTGCCGCAGATCGAACCAGAAATCCAGCTGATTTGTGCTGTACATCAGCAGCGGCTCGAAGATAAACAGCATAAAGCAGAACACAAACGAAATGATATACGCGGGCAGAAGCTGCGTAAGCGAGGACTTGAATTTGGACGTTTGTTTTGAGGCGTTCATATTTGTTAGCTCCTAGTCAGTAGTTTTTAGCTGCGTCTCCCCCGCTCCGCGGGGGGATTGATCTTTGTGTTTCCCCGCCTTCGGCGGGGAAACACGTGGTTTCTTCCTGCGTCTCCCACGCTCCGCGGGGGAATTTATCTTTATTCTTCCCTGTCTTCGGCGGGGAAGCACTTTTTTATTAAAGGTCGTAGATCTTTCCGGTGTTTACGAATTTATCCCACTCGGTGGCTTTGCCGTCTGTCCGGTATTCCTCCTTGTGCTCTTCCTTGTAGATCTCATACCAGATGACCGTGCGGGTGCGGGGGTACTCCGCGTCCGGGAAAAGCTCGGCGGTTTGCTTGCCGTTGAGGAGATCAACATACGCGTCGGGCAGGTCGAGATAGGATACCGGCTTGTCCGAGACCGCGAAGTCGTGGCGCTCGCCGAAGCCCTTTATCATCAGCAAGGGGTTGAACCGCGAGAGAATATAATTCTCGGGAGCGCCGCTTGCGGGCTGATAGCCGTGGTCGCTTAAGATAATTATCGCGGAGTTGTCGTAAACTCCCGCTTGCTTTAAGCTCTCGATAAACGCGCGGATAAGCTTCGCGGTGGCGGCGGTTTTCTGAATATATGTGCCGTTCTCTATACGATTGAGGTTTTCGTCCATGTCCAGCGGCACGTGCGCGCCCTCGGCGTGGATAAGCCTGAACTGCGCCGCGCCCGACGTTTCGATCGCCGAATTATTGAAGCCGTCATAAAGCGCGTCGTTGCGCCAATCGTACATCTCGTCCGTTTCGCTCATTTTAATCGCGCGGTTGAGATCCAGTGCTTCGATATCGGAATACTTTTTGAATATGTACGGCAGATATTTGAAGCTTACGTAGCGTGCTTCCTGCTTGAAAAACTCGCCGAAGCGGAGGCTTCCCTTCTTGAAATCAACGGCGTTTTTAATATCGAAGCCCCTGCTGCCGTACCACGAGAGCTCGTTGCTGTAAAGATACAGCTCATATCCGCGCTCGTCGAGCTCCTCGAAAAGAAGCGAGCTGTTGAGCGCGTTTTTCGTGTAGTCGCCGAAGTCCTGCTCGTTGAGGTTCATATGCCCCGAAATGATATACGGCAGGCTGTCGCGTGTGTAGGCGAACGTTGAGAGCGTGTCGGGATAGAACGTGAAATCGTTGAACGCGTTATTGAATTCCTCGTCGGAAATGACCTCGGAGAATTCCGCCGCGCTTTGGCTGTCCACCATAAAGATGAAGAAATTCTTGTCCGTCGAAGCGCCGTTTAAACCCGCGGCGGTGCTTATGAACGCGCCCTTGCCGTGGAGCGCATCGTTCCTTGCGAGAACGCTGACGAGCGAGACGGAGAGCATTACGAAGATCGCCGCGGATAACAGCGCCGCGAATTTCATAACGCTGTCAAGCTCGCACTTGACAAGCGCCAAAATCATCAGTGCGAGGAGAACGACCCACACCGCGAGGGTGATGATGTTGTCCTTTGTGTAGGAACTCCAGTCGATAGCGGCGCCGTCCAGAGCGGGGAGATTTCCCGCAAGGAAATTTCCCTGAACATAGGTCGCCGCGAAGATCACGAAAACGATCGCCGTGATGATCTTGAAAACCGCGGGCTTGCGAAGGGCTCTGAACAGGAAAAACAGCCCCGAAAGCACCGCCGCGAGACTCGCGAAAAATATCAGGAAGATCCCGAGCAGCGGCGCGAAAATCGTGCCGAGGTCGAAGCGGAGGTCGTCCTTGTTTGTCGCGTACATCACGAGCGGCTCGTAGAGAAAAAGCATAAAGCAGAACGCAAACGCGACGCTCCACGCGGGGAGAAGCTCCTTTACCGCGCTCGTTTGGTTTTTTGCAGTTGTTTCAGAGGTTTTTAGCATGACGATTTGTTCCTTAAATATGGAAATAAAAAGTGATAATTAACGGCAAAAGAGCCGCTTTTAGGCGGCTCTAAGGGTTTAAGTGATTAACCTGCTCTCTGAACCAAGCCCGAACGCAGGCAGCGCGAGCAAACATTCACTCTGCACGGAGTGCCGTTTACGACCGCCTTTACCTTCTTGACATTCGGCTTGAAGGTTCTGTTCGTGCGTCTATGAGAGTGGGATACCTTGATCCCGAAGGTCACGCTCTTTCCGCAAATTTCGCATTTAGCCATATATAACACCGTCCTTCCAAAGCTCTAAGGATATTTTGATCAAATCCAAGCGGATCTCCCCGCCGTCAAATCAATACTTCCCTAATACATTATATCAATAACAAAAATTATTATAACAGAAATCGCCGCAAATTGCAAGTACCTTTTTAATAATAGCGAAAACTTTGTGAATTTTGCACAATCAAAGCTGCACGAAGCCGACCTTTTTCTGCACTTTTTGCAAGGTTTTGCGGCTGGTTCTGAACGCCTTTTCCGCGCCCTGCTTCATGCAAGCCTCGATATAGCCCTTGTCGGCGCTTATTCTCTTGAATTCCGCCTGCATCGGCGCGAGCTTGTCGGCTACCGCCTCGCCTACCGCGAGCTTGAAATCGCCGTAGCCCTTGCCCTTGAACTCCGCCTCTATCTCGTCGAAACTCTTGTCCGTCACCGCGCCGTAGATCGACATAAGGTTTACTATGCCGTCCTTGCCCTCGCGTGCGCAGACCTCGGTCTCGCTGTCCGTGACGGCGCGCTTGAACTTTCTGATTATCGTGTCGCGGTCGTCGAGGACCCAGACGGACGCGTTGGCGTTCTCATCGGACTTGCTCATTTTCTTTTGCGGGTCTTGTAACGACATCACCTTTGCGGTGGATTTCGTGATGTAGCCCTCGGGCATCGTGAGCACGTCGCCGTAAACGCCGTTGAAGCGCTGGCAGATGTTCCGCGCGAGCTCCAGATGCTGGAGCTGATCCTGTCCAACGGGGACGAGATCGGCTTGGTAAAGCAGAATATCCGCCGCCATAAGCACGGGGTAGGTAAACAAGCCCGCGTTTATGTTCTCGGGATGCTTGGCGGATTTGTCCTTGAACTGCGTCATTCTTGAGAGCTCGCCGAACTGCGTATAGCAGCTGAGTATCCACGCGAGCTCGGCGTGGTTCGGGTTATGCCCCTGCACGAACAGCGTGGACTTTTCGGGGTCGAGCCCGCACGCGATAAGCAGCGCATAGCTCTCCTTGATCTGCGCGCGGAGCTTTACGGGGTCCTGCCGCACGGTTATCGAGTGCAGGTCGGCAATGCCGTAGGTACAGTCAAACTCGTCCTGCATTTTTACCCAGTTCTGCATCGCTCCCAGATAGTTGCCCAAATGGGGCGTATTAGTCGGCTGGATAAGGCTTAAAATGCGTTTTTTCTTTTGTTCTTCCATAATATGTTCCTTTCTTGAAACAGGACTTATAAATAATTTGCTAAATGAACTTCAACAGCGGACGGGAATGTCATCATCACCAATGCAACCAGCAAAAGCGCGGTAAGCACGGTCTTGACCACCAAAAATATCCTGCGGTTTCTATGAAGATGTTCGGGTTTTGATATCAGCTCCGGGTGAACCGACAAGCCCGTAAGCGCTATGTAAACAGCCGTCGCTATCATCATAACGACGATGATATCCGCCGCTCCGCCCTGCAAGACAAGGCGCAGGTAGAAAAAGAGAGCTGCCGCCATAAGCGCTCCGCAGAATATCTCCGCGAGCCTTTCTATAAGCGTGTAACGGACTTTTTCGGAGACTTCGTCGGTGTGTTTAGTGTTTTTCATTGTGCTCTCCTTTTGTACTTTGATGTTATGTTACCTTATACTTATTATAGCTTTTCGCTCACTTTGCCGGTATCTCAACGCCGCCCTATATTCTCCCAAAACTCGATTTGAGCCTTGAGCCATTCGGGATCGGAGATTTTATCGAGCCAGCTTTGGTAGAATTCCTCGAAGCTGTTGGCTGTAATGACGAAATCCCCCTCGTAGTCGATGTCGAAGACTTTCCCGCGGTGCTCGCCGTTCAGTGCCAAGCCGACGTCGTACTGGCAGCCGCGCGTCATTATTACAAGAAAGCCGCCCGTAAAGCCGTCAAAATCGTCGTCCGAATGGCGGAGATCGAAAAAGCACTTTTCGCGGTTTTGCTCAAAATATCCCTCCGCAAGCGCCGAGTTTTCCTTGTCCTCGTCGGTCATCGGGCGGATCTCAAACGGGAGCTTCAGGTTCTGCCGTTCCTTTTCAATGGCGGGGTACTTGTCCTTCGTTATGAAGTCCTCAAACGAATACAAGCCGTAGTCCTCTCCCGCGCCGCCGTCTCCGATCTCCGTTATAAAGCGGAAATAGTCCTCGGGCAATGTAAAGCCGTACTTTTCCTCAGCGGCTCGGACAAAATCGACCGAAAGCGGATCACGGAGGCGGTATTTGTGCTTCGACGCGCCGAACAGCTTAAACTCCTTGTCGATTTCAGCCGCGGCTTTGAGGGTCTCTAAAATCTCTTCTTTGTTCATTATTTGAAGTACTCCTTGGCGCACTTCGCGAGGATTTCCACGCCCTTGTCGATTTGCTCGTCCGTCGGGGTCGAGAAGTTGAGGCGGAACGAGTGGGAAACGGCGTTCTCATCGCTCAAAAACGCGTTGCCGGGCACTACCGCGACCTTTTGGTGAACAGCTTCCGTGCAGAACGCGTTCATATCGTATTTCTCGGGGATTGTCGCCCAGATGAACAGACCGCCCTGTGGCTCGGAATAGGTTACGCAATCGGGCATCTGCGCTTTAAGGGCGCTTGCCATACGCGTGTATTTTTTCAGATAAATCGCTTGAAGCCGCTTTAAGTGCTCGCCGAAATCAACGGTTGTCACGAACTTATACGTGAGCATCTGCGCCCAGATATTCGTGTGGACGGTGCTGGTCTGAAGCCCCACGACGGCTTTGCCGACGAGCTCGCTCTCGCCGCAGAGATAGCCCACGCGAAGCCCCGGCGCGAGCGTTTTCGAGAACGTGCCCGCGTACAGAACGTTGCCCTTTGTGTCGAGCGATTTGTAACTCGGCACGGGCTCTCCCGCGAAGCGGAGATCGCCGTAGGGATTGTCCTCAAGTATGTAGAGCCCGTACTTCTCCGCGAGCGCGAGGACTGCCTTGCGGCGCTCGAGAGAGGTCGTGTTGCCCGTCGGGTTCTGGAAATTCGGGATCGTGTAGAGGAATTTCGCGGTAGGCTCGGCTTTCAGCGCCGCCTCAAAGCTCTCCGGGAGAATTCCGTCGGCGTCGGTCGGAAGTCCGACAAGGCGCACGCCGTAGCTTCGGAACGCGTTCAGCGAACCGATGAAGCTCGGATCCTCGCAGAAAATCACGTCGCCCTCGTTGCAGAGTATCTTGGCGGTCGTTTCGATAGCCTGCTGAGCGCCCGCGGTGATTATAACCATATCATTATCCGCGAACATCGACTTAGCGCGAAGATCGCCCTCAAGCCACTTACGGAGCGGCATATAGCCCTCTGTCACCGAATACTGCAAAGCATTGATGGGCTCTTGGGCAAAAATCTCCGCGGAAAGCCTGCCGATGACGTCCACGGGGAACGCCTCGGGGGCGGGGTTGCCCGCCGCGAAGCTGATGACCTCGGGGTCGGCGGTGAATTTCAAGATCTCGCGGATAGCCGAGGGCGCAAGCCCCGACACCTTATCGGAAAACGGTTTAAGCATATTTTTTACCTCTTTTTTGTTATTATGGCGCGGCTGCGCCTTGATTTTTGATCTTGAACCCTTTTTGAAGGGGTTAAAACGCGTTCTTGCCTCTTGCCTCTCTTAGGGGGAATGGCTGCGAGACCGACTCTTACTTCTTGCCTCTCTTAAGGGGAACGGCTGCGAGATTGGGGTCTTGCTTCTCGCCTCTTTTAGGTGGGATGGCTGCGAGATTGGGGGCTTGCTTCTTGCTTCTCTTAGGGGAATGGCCGCGAGACCACCTCCTGCTTCTTGCCTCTTAAACTCTAACCTCTAATAATTATAGCACACTTTTTGACGTTTGTAAAGACGGCTCAAGAAAAATTTCAAAAAAATTTTTCAAAACCCCTTGACAAGTGCCGAAAAGTGTGCTATAATAGTAAAGTCGTAAATGCGAGTGTGCTGGAATAGGCAGACAGGCTAGCTTGAGGTGCTAGTGTTGGAAACGACGTGTGGGTTCAAGTCCCGTCACTCGCACCACTTTGGGTATCGTCGAATGGCTTTATAGAGCCATTCGGCGATTGTTATTTTTCCTGAATTTTGCTTTTGTCCGCTGTTTGTCCGCTGTTAGTACGAGAAACAATTAAAAGTTACGAAAACCGCTTTGTCGATAAAGTGCGAAATTTGGCTTTGGTGTGCGGATTTTTTGAGGTTACTCAAAGTTAGAAAAATCGCTTTGAGATTTTCAGTTTCCGCCAATCGTTTCTGCGCCTTTGCAATGCTCTTGGTCAAAGCCTTGATTTGCTTGTTCTGTTCGGTGTTTGTGGAGTTGCTCTTACCATTGTTACAAACTCGTCCTCATACTCGTTGACAAACGCTGCAATAGCTCTAATGTTCTCCAACAACAGTGTTTCTACAACATCAGCGCGGACAAGATGTGAGGTGCATTCGCTGCTATTTGACTTGGCTCTGTACTTTCCGCAATAGTAGTATTCGTACTTCTTGCCTATCGTCCGCATAAGCGTCATTCTCGCTCCACAATCGGCGCAATACAGATACCCCGATAACATATTAAGCTCGCCCATATCGGTGGGTCTGTGGCGCGTTCTGCGCAACCCCTGTGCAAGCCTCCAAGTTTCCTTATCGACAATAGCGTGGTGCGTGTCTTCAAACACCTTTTGAGCGGATTTATCATTCTTGATGCGCTTCTTGTTTTTAAACGAGATACTATGGCTTTTGAAATTGACGGTAATCCCCATATAGGCTTCGTTGTCAATTATTGCGCCGACCGTATCAACATTCCCAAAGAACTGTTTCTGTTTCGGAACAGGTGACGTGGCTTTGACAATGCCGTAATGTTGCTTGTGCGCTTGCGGAGTAAGCACTTTTCGTTCGCAAAGTATTCGCGCGATATTCGCAATGCCAGTACCGCTCAAAAACAATCTGAATATCTCCGCTACAATAGTAGCGGCAGCCTCGTCCAATATCCATTCTTCCGTGTCTTCGGGGTTCTTAATGTAACCATACGGCGGCGTATTTGCGAGATGCATCCCCGCTTTGCCTTTATAATTGATCACTGCCTTGGTCTTTTTTGAACACTCGTGGGCATAACGGTCATTACAAAGGTTCCGGAACGCCATCATTTCATTGTCATCACGAGCCGTGTCAACGTTATCGTTTGTGGCTATGTAACGGACATCATACAACGGAAAGACCAACTCGATATATGCGCCTGTTTGGATATGCTCTCGACCAAATCTTGACAAGTCCTTTGTAATAACGGTGCTTATCTTTCCCGCTTTTATATCTTCCAACATTCTTTTGAAATCAGGACGGTTGAAGTTAGTGCCCGTATACCCGTCGTCTGTCGAGCCAACTCAATGGTACAAACCGACAACCGAATATTCGACAACGAATGCCCTCTGCATAGTGCGGAGGGCATTTTTTATAAGGATGGAGCAGAAATATGTGTTTCGAATATCCTAGACTTTGAGATAGAAATGTTCCTAAAAAAACTTGACCAGTAAAAAAGGCAAGGGTTATTTGTATTATAAAATTCGGCTGATCATTACAATCAGCCGCTTGTTATATTTACATCACATCAATCAAGGCGAGGACAGCTTGAACTTGTTCGTCCGAGAGCGATTTTAGCTTATTGGCAATGGCTGAAACACGCAAATTGTCCTCGGTCGTTTCTCCCGAAAGAAGATAATCGGCGCTTACTCCGAGAATACGGCTAATTTTCAGAAGATTTTCCGGGCGCATAGCCTTTGTTCCGCGCTCGGCTGTTGAGATCGCTTGAACCGACAAACCCGTCTGTTCCGCCAAGTATTCTTGCGAGATATTTTTCTGCTTGCGGCAAGCCACTATACGTTTTCCCATTTCGATATAAAAATTATTCGGACTGTTCAAACTTATCACTCCCTATCCCATTGAATATATTACAACTCTTATGGTTGATTTTTATAACAGACTATGGTATAATAAAGCTATACCATAGTAATGCTGCAGGAGGATAATTATTATCCAGAAAAACAAATCGGTATGTTTTACGGGGCACAGAAACGTCAGGGAAACGGCAAAATTAAAAAATGCCCTCATCAAACAGCTTGTTAAATTGATCGACGAGGGTGCAGCGAACTTTTATGCGGGCGGAGCGGTAGGTTGGGATATGCTGTGCGAGAGTGTGGTTATCGAGCTGCGGGAACGCTTTCCGAATATTAAGCTGCACCTTATTCTGCCTTGCTCCGCCGAGGAACAGACAGCAAAATGGAGCGAGAGCGATAAGGCAGAGTTCGGACGGCTGCTGTTGGCGGCAGATACGGTCGAGATATGCTCGGAGCATTACTTTGACGGATGTATGAAGCTCCGAAATCAGCGGCTTGTGGACTTGTCGGACGTATGTGTGTGCTATTACAACGGCAAACAACGAAGCGGTACGGGACAAACTGTCCGAATGGCGGAGCGGCAAGGAAAAGCAAAAATCAATCTTGTAAATACTTGATATTTATATCAAATAACACCCTATTTTATTATACCATATTATAAAGAAAAAGTCCAGCTTTCGCTGAACTATTTCTACAGTCTGATCACGGCAATGTATGAGCATTGCCGTGATTTTTATATGTCGTATTCTTGTTTGGAAAAATAATCTTTCAATTCTTTCAGTAGTAGCTCCGCAATCGGCGTGAACATCTGATATTTCTTCCAGATAATGAACATTTTCGTTTCAAGCCGCGGTTCAAGCGGACGAAAGCATAATCCGCTGTTCTCGCTTGTATCAACAAGACCGTCAAATGTGAGCATATAGCCAAGTCCCTCTTTAACGAATATCGAGCCGTTGTAACAAAGATTTAATGTTCCCGAGAAATTCAGCATATCCGACTTTTCGCCGCACCAGCGCGGAATATCCACCCGCATAGCTTGTTCCGAGCAGATAAGAGGAAGCCCGCACAGATCGTCGGGGCGGACGGACTTTTTCCGCGCCAAAGGACTGTCGCGGCGCATAACAACGCCCCACACGTCGGCTACGGGGATTTCAATATAATTGTATTTCGACAGGTCAGGCGGCTCAACGATAAACGCGAGATCGAGCAGCCCCTTTTCAAGCTTTTCGGCGACCTGCTCCGTGTTTCCGCTTGAAAGGTGATAGCGGAGCATTGGATATTTTTCTCTGAACGCTCCTATTACCCTCGCAAGATGACAGATATTCTCGGATTCCGCGCAGCCTATGTGAATTTCGCCGCCGTTAATTTCGCCCAGCGCACCGAACTCGGCGGAGGTTTTGTCTACCATTTCAAGAATGTCCTCCGTGCGCTGTCTTAATAACATTCCCGCGTCGGTGAGCTTTAATCCGCTCCGGTTTCGTTGAAACAGCTTCTGCCCGAGTTCCTCTTCAAGCGCTTTCATTTCCTTTGAAAGCGACGGCTGGGATATATGCAGAGTTTCTGCGGCGCGGGTCATATTCCCCTCACGCGCTATTTCAAGAAAATATCTGAGAACGCGTATTTCCATTTTATCAACCTCCATATACTTTATTATACAT
>JAIDPG010000165.1 GCA_029062865.1 Oscillospiraceae bacterium | reverse complement strand
CTTCAAGCCCGTTACGTTAACGTTCAGCTTGTTGTACGCGGTCATCGCGTTGATGTTGTGCTGGATAATCATTCCCATAATAAATTTCCTCCTTGAAATTGGTTCCCTCATTGCCGGAATCTTTCCGTGAGGGGTTAAAGTAATGTTTGCCTTGTGTCGACCCAAGGACTTTCAGCTTTTCAGCTGTCACGTATATAATATCGGACGGATTTTTCAAAACTTTAGCGTTTTTTGAAAAAATTTTAAAAAATTTTTCAATATCTTGTGGAGAACCCCTTTTACTTTATTATAAAGGGAGCTCCAAAGCCGTAAACCGCTTGAATTTTCGCGGAATTTGTTGCATTATTGAAAGAAAAGGGAGTTTTTTCTTATGGGGGAAATTTTTGGGGAAAAGAGGGTGGCGGCTTACGCGCGGGTCTCGCTGGAAACGGACAGGCTTGCGCACTCGCTTTCGGCGCAGACCGAGCATTACAGAGACTTCATCGGCGCGCGGCTGGGCTGGGAGCTCGCGGGGGTTTACGCGGACAGCTTCATCAGCGGCACGGAGACCTCGCGCCGCGCCGACTTTAACCGCCTTATCTCGGATTGCGAGCAAGGCAGGGTGGACGTCGTTTTGTGCAAGTCGATAAGCCGCTTTGCGCGGAACACGGTCGATCTGCTGAAAACCGTGCGGCATTTAAAGGAGCTCGGCATTGAGGTCTATTTCGAGAAGGAGCGCCTGAGCTCGCTTTCAAGCGACGGCGAGCTTGTTATGACGATTCTCGCGAGCTTCGCGCAGGAGGAAAGCCGCTCTATCTCCGAGAACGTCAAGTGGGGGATCCGCAAGCGCTTCAAGGCGGGAACGGCGGGGATCCGCAACAAACGCGTGCTCGGCTATCGCTGCGACGGCGCGAAATATGTCGTTGTGCCGGAGGAGGCGGAGCTCGTGCGGAGGATCTTCGCGGATTATATAGATAAGGTATCGCTGCGGAAGATCGCCGAGCGCCTGCGGAAATCGGGCTTTAAGACCACTCGCGGCCTCGATTTCTCGCCGGGGGAGATAAATTATATCGTCCGCAACGAGTTGTATATCGGAAATATCGTGCTGCAAAAGACCTTCGTCAAGGACTTTATAACGCACACAAAGGTCAAAAACCGCGGCGAGCTGCCGATCTATCGCTTT
>JAIDPG010000164.1:2825-14416 GCA_029062865.1 Oscillospiraceae bacterium | reverse complement strand
AATAATAACACATTAATATATAATTATAATGTATCATTATTTTTAGGAGGAACAATTGAATGTTCGATTTATCAATACAAAGCTCTGCCTTTTTAAGCTACTGCAAGGACAGAAAGGTATTAAGCAGCAAAACAATAAAGGCATATCGTACCGATTTAAGCCAATTCGAAATCTATTCTAACAACTCATTCGATAAGGAATCGATATGCAGCTACATTTCGTTTCTGCACAACACCTTCAAGCCAAAGACGGCTCGCCGCAAAATTGCAACACTTAAAGCATTTACACACTACCTTATGATTGAGGATGTGATCAAAAGCAGCCCATTTGATAAGATAGACACTTCTTTTCGTGAGCCCGCTGTTCTCCCCAAAACAATTCCCCTCAAAACAATCGAGGCGCTTTTGGGAGCCGCATATGTGCAATTGCGCTCGGCATCGACGGATTATGAAAAGAAATCCGCCACAAGAGATGTAGCAGTTCTGGAACTCCTATTCGCAACAGGCGCGAGAGTATCCGAAATCTGTATGCTGACATCGCAAGCCGTAAATATGTTTGACCACACCGTGAAATTTTACGGAAAGGGGTCTAAAGAGCGTATTATTCAGATTGAAAACCCCAACGTCCAAAAATCCATTGAAAATTATCATCGGTTATTTGAACGCGAGATTTCGGAGTGCGGTTACTTCTTTGTCAACAAGCTGCACACCCGTCTGACCGAACAATCCGTAAGATCCATGATAAACAAATACGCGTCGCTTGTGAAAAGCGAAATACATATTACTCCCCATATGTTCAGACATTCTTTCGCGACGTTTCTACTTGAGGAGGACGTTGATATTCGCTATATCCAAAAGCTGTTGGGGCATAGCTCCATCGCTACAACTCAAATTTACACTCATGTTTCTATGGCGAAGCAAAAGGAGATCCTATCAGCTAAGCACCCAAGAAACAAGATAATGGTAAGCAATAAATAATATAGCCTATTACAATTATACCATATCGCAAAAGATAAATCAACCGATTCTCCAATTGGAAATTGTCCGTCGCCCTCAATCTTGCGCAAGATGTCGAAATTCTGCGTGAAATGCACGATTTTTGTGTCATTCGTCAAATTTCGAGCTAAAACTTTGTCAATTCTTGCCAAATAAAAAGCCGCTGATAATTTCCAATTTTGCTGAAATCCGAATCTAGCTTTTTGGAATTCGGTAGGATGGCTTAACTCGCATTTCAATCAACATTCCTTAATCTTCAGACTCGGACAGATCTTCATTGGTGTCATCGGCAGGTCCTTCCTCGAGTTCCTTTTCCCCGAACGTCTCGTTCTCATCGACAAAACCGTCCAAATTGACGGGGGTAATCGTATGGGGTTCGGCGATTACTGCTAGCAGAGCGGTGATGGAACAGCAACCATTTCTAGTGAGGAGCAGCGGTCACTAACGGTTTCAAGTATCATAGAAACAATCTAATGATCTTATATATCCTGTTTTGCGTGTTTCTGTATCATATTTGAAACAATAACACAAATTCACCTTGACAATTTGATCATATTGTGATATAATATAAATACAAAGACAGATTCTGATTCCGATGCTGTTAGCAAGGCTCAAAACCATTACATTTGATGACCTCTCTGTTGCAATAACGCTGATAAGCATTGTTGTAACTTTACATAACACATTTATATCTTGTGGATTGTTTGAAGGAGGAATTTTAATGGTAATACTTTTTGTAGCGGTGGCAATGGGTACCACTGGGGTGACCAAACAAATTGTAAATGATTGCGGCTTTGTAGTATCAGTTGAGGAAATAAGAATATGTGTACCCAGAGGTTCGAATTCTCGACACCCCGCCAAAGAGAGTTACTTGTCAGTGGCTCTCTTTTATTATTCGTTCTGAAACCTCACCGCGTTCTCAAAATTTATAACGCCGTTAATGTGCCGCACCTCGTTAACGCACATAGAATGTAATTCGCGGAGGGTTTCCTCGTCAACCTCATTCGCCGCAGCAATCGTGTGAGCGAGCTTTCCAAGTTCCACAGCGATCTTGAAAAGATTTCGGTTGATCCGCTGCTCCGAACCGTTTATCACAGCCTCCACCGAAGAAGTGATTCGCGGCGAGAGATAATTCACGTTCTTTTCCTGCTTGAGATAGCCGATATAAAAATTTATCGCTTTCTCAATGAACTCGCTCCGAGAACCGCAGTTATCGCTTTCAAAACGGTAATTCACTTCATACATCGTCTTGGGATAAAGCCATAATGGGAATTTTATTTTATTCGAGAACCCCTCCGCATTTCCCTCAACCGCCGTATTTTTCGGACTTTGCAACTCCGAATTTTTGGATTTCTCCATTTTACAACCCCTCTCTCAAAATTCAACATACGCGTTTGCGGCGGGCTTTGCCCGACGCAGTATTGGCTCGGCAACGCCGAGCCTTTAACTTGCATCACAATCATACCCCCGCACTGCTCCCGACACAGCCGTAGAGCCGCTTCGCAAACTCCGCGAAAATCGCCCCAAATTTGCCCGAGAACGGCTCGGAGGTAAAACTACCCCACCTTTGCGCCAAAGCCGCACACGGCTCGACACAGCCGTCTCAAAATCGGTCACGACAGATCGTTCGACTTGGTGTGAGCAGTTTTCGGCTTGGCTGCACTCTGCTGCTTAGCCGTCATCTCGATAAAATCGCGCACGTTCTGCGGCACAACCTTGCCGTAAAGCTGCTCGGCGTACCTGGAGATTTCCTCGTCGAGTGAGGAATTTTTCTCCGACAGATACATCTTCAACGCCTTAACTGTTTTTATCGTCAAGCGTAATTTTAACCGTATTTTTTATAGCCTACTCCTCAAAAAATAATCCCCAGATTTCTCTGCAGAGTTGCTTCCCACTTGTTCGCGTTCCTCGCCCCGCTTGCAGGTAATTTTCAATATAATGCTTGCGATTTTCAATATTATCAAATCTTATTGTTCACAATTTATCAAGGCAAGTTTTCGTTTTTTATAAATAAAAGCGGCTTATCTAACGATTCGGACGATGAGTGATTTTCGTTCTGCTTGTCCGCTAGTATATTGAGCAGCCTTGCAAGTTCTCTGGGATCGTATATTGAATTATATAGGGTTTCCGTTGTAAGAAACGCACCGTGCTTGCGTATCGAAGGAAGAACCTCGGACGTTACCCAGTGCTTGAACGTACGAATTTTCTCGATCCTCTGCCGAATTTCGATGGGGTACTCATTCGACGCTCCGCCGTTATGAGCCTTCTGCGGCTGCATTGCGAACAGGAGAGAATACAATCCGCTTTCGTTGATAATGGTAGCAATTTGCTTTCTGTTCAACGAGTCAGTAAGCTCAACTTTTTTCTTATCTTCATCGTCAATACGACCAAGACTTCGTTTGTGATTCTTGTCTCCAAATAGGGCGCATATGTCCTTGCCTACAAACCATATCTCACCGTTATTATCCAGTGTGCGTACTTTTTCGAACTCTTTGTTCCATGGGTCAATGGCATCTGCGTTATCCGACACGGCAGGTAACGCGTACATGGGAGATTGCATTTCTGCACAGCGCGGGATGTTTTGAATTGTTGCTTTTATCATTTCTTTCCTCCATAATTATATTTTAGCCTCATGTGAGGCTCACGGACTATATTGCTGTTCCCGAACTTCGTCGGAAGACAAAAAACGCCTATAAATTGCTTCTCATAAATAGAGAAGAAATTTACAGGCCCATTGTGCGAGTTGCATAATTTCAACCGATAAAATTTTGTAGCCAAAAGGGTTCAAGTCCCGTTGAAATCTTTTTTGTCACGACTTCGGGCAATAAAAAAACGCCTATGGCTAACTTCTCGGTCGTGAGAAGTCACTCATAGGCATTCTGTAAAATCTGCACAAAAACATGTCGGAAAATTTTGTAGGGGGAGGGTTCAAGTCCACCTTTCTGTCGAAAATATCTACGGACGGTGATTCCTGATTTTAAAAAGATTTATGCCCACAATCGGCTTTGTACAGCCTTTTGTGGGCATAATATCTTTTTCGTCACGTTTTGTTGGTGCCGGTGGTGGGACTTGAACCCACACGCCGTTGCCGGCAACGGATTTTGAGTCCGTCTCGTCTGCCAATTCCAACACACCGGCGTAAATCTTACCATAATATTATACCACAATCCCAAGCATTTGTCAAGGGCTTTTTGGAGAATTTGGAAAATATTACGGAAATCCCCTTGAAAAATGGCGGGAAAGGTGGTATAATTAAAACGTATGCGGGTCTTCGGCTCTACGAGCCCGCGGCGTTTAAGATCGGCAGAACATTCCGCTCCCAAGCGGAGCGCATTACTTATCAATCAAACGAAAAGAGAATTGAAATGGAAAAGTCGGTAAAGAAACTCAGCTTTTTAAAGGGCATAAACGATGGCGTGCCTATCGCGCTGGGGTATCTGTCCGTGTCGTTTACGTTCGGGATAACGGCGGTGAGTATGGGGATTCCGCCGATAACCGCGATACTTATCTCGCTTACGAACGTCACAAGCGCGGGGCAGGTCGCGGGCATCGGGATCATCGCAGCGGGCGGAGGTCTCGCCGAAATGGCGGCGGCGCAGCTTATCATCAACCTGCGCTACGCGCTGATGAGCCTGTCGCTTTCGCAGAAGCTGGATAAGCGCTTCACATTATTTCATAGAATAACTACCGCGTTCTGCATAACCGACGAGGTTTTCGCGGTCGCTTCGGGGCAGGCGGGGGAGCTCCCGCCGCGTTATCTGTACGGACTTCAGCTGCTGCCGTACCTCTTCTGGAGCGGCGGCACGGCAATCGGCGCGTTCCTCGGCGCGGTGCTTCCCGATATGGTAAAATCCGCTCTCGGCATCGCGATTTACGGAATGTTTTTGGCGATTATAATCCCGCCCGCGAAGAAGAGCCTCGGCGTGCTTTTTACGGTATTGTTCGGCGCGGCGCTAAGCTGCACGCTCGCGAATTTCCCGGTTATCTCAAGCGGAATATCGATAATCATCTGCGCGATAGCCGCGTCGACATTGGCGGCGCTTTTATTCCCGAGAAAAGAGGAGAAGAGGGAGGCGGCGTCCGATGAGTGAAGCAATGTATCTTTTCGCGAGCGTCGCGGTAATGGCAGGCGTTACATATCTTGTGCGAATGCTGCCGATTGCGGTTTTCCGCAAGAAGATCCAAAACAAATTCGTGCTGGATTTTCTCTATTACGTCCCCTACGCCGTTCTCGCCGCGATGACCATTCCGGCGGTTTTTTCAAGCTCCAACAGCTTGTTAAGCGCCGCGGCGGGCTTCTTGGTCGCGGTGATCCTCTCGTTTTTCGAGCGCGGCTTGCTGCTCACTGCCGTCTGCGCGTGCGTCGGGGTTTTCGCTGTTGAGTTGGTTCAGCGTTTGGTTTAAAGCAACGTTTCCCCGCCGAAGGCGGGGAAATACAAGAACAATATTAAGGTGAGTATTATGATTGATATCAAAAAAGAACTGATAAAATTCGCGCGTAATTCTATCCGATTGACGATAGGCGGCGCGGCAAATGAAAAGGTCGGCGCGACGCGCTTTGGCGGAAAGCCCGACGTTCCCGAGGGCTTCGAGTGGGCTTATTTCGAGGGCGAGGACTACGGCGGCGAGAGAAAAAGCCGCCCGCTCAGCTTCATTGCGCAGTTTGATTTAGAGGAGCTCGCGCGATTTGATACCGAAAACCTCCTCCCAAAAACGGGCATGCTGTCGTTCTTTTATGAGCTCAACACGCAGCAATGGGGCTACGACCCAGACGACAAGGGCTGCGCGCGCGTCTTTTGGTTCGAGGACAAAACGAAGCTCCACACCGCGGAGTTCCCCGAGGATTTGGAGGAATTCTTCCGCCTGCCCGCGCTGAAAATCTCGGCAAAGTCCGAAAAATCCTACCAAAGCGGCGTGGACTTTATGCTCCAGCGTGAAAACGAAATGACCGAGCGCTGGGACGAGTTCGACGATATCTGCGAGAAACTCGGCGTTGAGGAGGATGGCGTGATCTCAAAGCTCCTCGGCTGGGCGAACCCTATTCAGGGCAATATGACAATGGAGTGCGAGCTTATCTCGCGCGGCTACTACCTCGGCAACGGCTGGGACGACGTGACCGCGTTAGACCGCCAAGAAGCGGAGCAGTGGTCCGCGAAGGACTGGCTGCTGCTGTTTCAGCTTGATATAGTCGACGACGGCGACTTCGAGCTGATGTTCGGCGATGGCGGCAGGATTTATTTCTATATCAGAAAAGACGACCTAGCCGCGCGGAATTTCGACGATATTTGGCTGATTTTGCAATGCTGCTAAAGCGCTCTGCAAAGCCAAAACGGACTGATTTCGGCAAACAAATCGCATCAGAAAGCCAAATGCAATAAATACAATGATGGAAAACGGCATTGCAAAGCCAAATGGTTTAATTTTGCCAAGAAAAACCGCATTGCAATGCCAAGCGATAAAAACGCGCAAAGCTCAAGCCGCATTATGAAGCCAAAAAATGCAGCAATAGCGGGTCAATGGCGCTTAGAAATTGGAGAAATGCGAGAACGAAGCGTAAAATTTTCGCGAAAGCGAGTGAGACCGTGCAATCGGAGCGCAGCGAAGCGGAGCGGAGAGTGCGCGGTCTAGCTCGGCTAGCGAGGGCGAAGCCCGCGCGCTTCGCGAATTTTAAATTATGATAGGGGGTAATTATGAAAATTTTATTTGCTTCCGATATCCACGGCAGCGCCCTTTGGTGCGAAAAGCTGCTTGAATTCTGCGAGCGCGAAAAGCCCGAAAAGCTCTGCCTTTTGGGGGATATTCTCTACCACGGTCCGCGAAACGATCTTCCCGAGGGGCACGCTCCCAAGGAGGTCATTAAGCTGCTCAATCCGCTGAAAAACGACATAATCTGCGTCCGCGGGAACTGTGACACCGAGGTCGACCAAATGGTGCTGGAATTCCCCGTGCTCGCCGATTACGCCTTGCTTTACGCCGACGGACTTGAGATTTTCCTCACGCACGGGCACATCTTCAACCCGCAAAATCTTCCCCCGCTGCCAAACGGCGCCGTAATGCTGAACGGGCACACGCATATCCCGAAAGCGGAGACGGTCGGCGGGATCTACTGCCTGAACTGCGGCTCCACGGCTCTGCCAAAGGAAAACTCGCCGCACAGCTGTATTCTGTACGAAAACGGCGAATTCGCGCTCGCAGATCTCCAAACGGGCGAGTATTCCACATTGCTGACGTTACGCATATAATAAAATTACAGAAAAACCGCCGGCGCGGTTTTTAAGGCGCTTCGCGCCGCTGCGCCTTCGGTGCTTGAATTTGTGTTTTAATGTTTGGTGAAATTAAACTAACCGCGGCTATGCTTGTTAATATCTTTTGTGGATCAAATTCCATAAAACCTATTGACAAAGTATGCTTTAGGTGGTAAAATAGAGAAAACGAAAGGTTGATAACTTGGACAGGGAATTTATTAGCAAATTCGCGCCGATGTATGTCGAAGCCGCGAGGCTGACGCTTATTATCGGCGTTATCGGGACGCTGCTGGCGGCGGCGGTCGGGCTGTTGTGCGCGCTCGTCAAGTATTTTCGGATACCGATAGCTCGGCAGATAGCGTCCGTATACATAGAGCTTTCGAGAAACACGCCGCTTATCGTGCAGCTGTTTTTCCTGTATTTCGGGCTCCCGAAGGCGGGCGTGCGGCTTTCGAGCGAGGCTTGCGGAGTTATCGGGCTGGCGTTTCTCGGCGGAAGCTATATGGCGGAGAGTTTTTTAAGCGGGCTTCGTTCCGTTAAAAAAATCCAGACGGAAAGCGCCGAAAGCCTTGGAATGAGACGCGGGCAGACGATGCGTTATATCGTGATCCCGCAGGCGGCTGCGGTCTCCGTGCCGTCTATCTGCGCGAACGTCATCTTTCTTCTGAAGGAAACAAGTGTGTTCAGCGCGGTGTCGCTGGCGGACCTGATGTATGTCGCGAAGGATCTTATCGGAATGTACTACAACACCGGCGAGGCGCTTGTGATGCTTGTCGCGGCGTATCTCGTGCTGATTTTGCCGATATCCGTTTTGTTCTCCGTTCTCGAAAGGAGGCTGAAACGTGCAAGAAGTTAAAGTTCTCTTTATGGGAAGCAATTTCCTGCGGCTGCTTTCGGGATTGTGGGTGACGGTGCGCATTTCGCTTATCTCTATCGCGTTTTCGCTGATTTTGGGCGTGCTGCTCGGCGCGGTGATGACCTCGAAAAACCGCGTTGTAAAGGTGCTCTGCCGCGTTTATCTTGAAATAGTCCGCATAATGCCGCAATTAGTCTGGCTGTTTATCGTGTTCTTCGGAGTGACGCGGCTTACGGGCGCGAGCTTCGGGGGAGAGACCTCGGCGGTGATCGTGTTTACAATCTGGGGAGCGGCGGAAATGGGCGACCTTGTGCGCGGCGCGTTTGAGGCGATCCCGCGGCATCAGTTTGAAAGCTCTCTGTCGCTGGGGCTCACAAAGCCGCAGATGTACGTGCACATAATCTTCCCGCAGGCGCTGAGAAACCTGCTGCCGAACGTCATCAACCTCGCGACGCGAATGATAAAGACGACGGCGCTTGTGTCGATAATCGGCGTGACGGAGGTCTTGAAGGTCGGCAAGCAGATAATCGACGCGAACCGATTTGAGTTCCCGAACGCCGCGATCTGGGTCTATGCCGCGATCTTCCTTATGTATTTCGCGATATGCTTCCCGCTTTCAATGATCTCAAGGGCTATTATTAAAAAGCAGAGGAGGGGTGAGTGAACGTGGAGTTGAATAAAAGTGACGAACACATAATTGATATAAACGGTTTAACAAAGCAGTTCGGCGAGAACGCTGTGCTTGAGGGCATCGATCTGTCCGTATCAAAGGGCGAGGTCGTTGTGCTTATCGGACCCTCGGGCTGCGGTAAAAGCACGCTGCTGCGATGTCTTAACGGTCTCGAGCCGATACAGAGCGGCACTATCACGCTTCACGGAGAGCCGGTAGTCCACGGCAGCAAAACGCTTTATAAAATCCGCCAGAAGATCGGAATGGTTTTCCAGAGCTACGATCTTTTCCCGCACCTGACGGTTTTGAAGAACATAATGCTCGCGCCCCTTAAGGTGCAGAAGCGCGACAAAGCCGAGGTTGAGAAAAGCGCAATGGAGCTTCTGGAGCGCGTCGGGCTTGCAGACAAGGCGAAAAGCTACCCCGCGGAGCTGTCGGGCGGGCAGAAGCAGCGCGTCGCTATCTGCCGCAGTCTTATTATGGATCCCGAGATAATGCTGCTTGACGAGATAACCGCCGCGCTTGACCCCGAAATGGTTCACGAGGTGCTGAACGTCGTGCTCGACCTCGCGAAAAACGGCACGACGATGATGATAGTCACGCACGAAATGGCGTTCGCCGAGGCGGTCGCGGACAGAATAGTCTTTATCGACGGCGGCGCGATAGTAGAGCAGGGCACGCCCGAGGAATTCTTCAAGCACCCGAAAACCGAGCGCGCCGAGAAGTTCCTCAAGACATTTACATATTCAAAGTAATTCTCCTCAAAAGAGGTGAATATATAAAAAGAACAAAAGAAAACTTGGAGGTAACAGAAATGAAAATACTTAAGAAGATCTCTGCGGTGCTTGCGGCGGCAGCTATGGTTCTGACGCTCGCGGGCTGCGGTAACAGTGAGAACGCTTCCGGCAGCAACGCAAGCGGCAGCGGCTCGTTCCGCACGGTCGACCAGATCAAGGAGAGCGGCGAGATAAAGATCGGCGTGTTCTCCGACAAAAACCCGTTCGGCTATGTCGACAACGAGGGCAAGTATCGGGGCTACGACGTTTATTTCGCGGAGAGGATCGCGAAGGATCTCGGCGTAAAGCTGACGCTGATGCCCGTTGAGGCGGCTTCCCGCGTGGAGTTTTTGGAGACCGCCAAGGTGGACATAATCCTCGCGAACTTTACGGTAACTCCCGAACGCTCCGAAAAGGTCGACTTCGCGCCCGCGTATATGAAGGTCGCGCTCGGCGTGGTTTCGCCCGACAGCGCGGTTATCAAGGACGTTAGCGAGCTCAACGGCAAAACGCTCATCGTAGTAAAGGGCACGACCGCCGAGACCTACTTCACCGAGAACTGCCCCGACGTTAAGCTCCAGAAGTACGACGAATACAACGAGGCGTATTCCGCTTTGCAGGACGGGCGCGGCGACGCGTTCTCGACGGACAACACGGAGGTGCTTGCGTGGGCGAAGAGCAACCCGGGCTTCACGGTGGGAATTGACACTCTCGGCAGCACGGACGACATCGCCCCGGCGGTAACAAAGGGCAACGCGACGCTCCTTAACTGGCTTAAGGACGAGATGAAGACCCTCGGCGGCGAGCAGTTCTTCCACAAGGACTACGACGAGACGCTTGCGGCGGTCTACGGCGCGGACGATTCTTATAAGGAAAATCTTGTTGTTGAATACGCAGGCTAATGCAAAACGATCCCCCGCAGCGCGGGGGATCGTTTTTTAGAAGCCTCAGCAAAATTCCCCCGCCTTGGGCGGGGGAATTTATTGTTGTATTATTAGCTTACGTAATTCAGAGGATCAACGCGCGTGCCGTTTACGCGGGTCTCAAAGTGCAGGTGCCACCATGTCGACCAGCCCGTCGAGCCGACCTCGCCGATGACGTCGCCCTTTTCCACGAACTGTCCCTGAAATACGTAGATCGCCTGCATGTGCCCGTAGAGAGTCGCCAGCGAGCCGCCGTGGTCGATGACTACATAGTTTCCCCAGTTGCCGCCGCAGCCGCAAGTCCAGCCTTGCTTGCCCTCGTTGTGAGTGCAGGTGTTCGAGACCGTAATGACGTATCCCGACTGCGCCGCGTAGATAGGCGCTCCGACAATCGCGCTGTCGCTGATGTCGATGCCGCCGTGATTTCCGCCGCGCCAGCCGTCATAGCCGAAGTATGTAGTGATCGTTTTGTGCGACGGGTCGAGAGGCCATCTCAAGCCGTCGCCGCTGTAGTCGGGCATATCGGGGTCGCGGTTTTGCTGAGCCTGTCTGATCAACTCCTCGATCTCGGCGTTCAGAGCCTCCTGCTCAGCCTCTGCCTCGGCGATGCTGGTTTTAAGTCCCGCTATTTTCGCCATAAACTCGTCGTTCTGCGCCGCGAGCGAATACAAATCGTTTTGCTTGGAGCTCTTGTCCGATTCAAGCCCTGCTTTAGTGGCTTCAAGCTCCGCCTCCTGCTGCTCTAGCTCCGCCTTCTCGTCAAGAAGCCCCTGCTTGCGGATTTCCAGCTCGTCAATCTCCGCGTTGAGCTCCTCTATCATCTGCTTTTGCTGCTCGATAGAGGCGTTTATCTCATTCATAAAATCGGCGTTCTGCTTAGTGATATTGTCGACCGCCTCGGAGTAGACATAATAATCAAACCAGTCGTTCGAGCCATTCAGAAGCGGCAGCTGCGCCGAGTACAGCCCGTTCATATACATATACCGCGCGAGCTTGCCGAACTTTTCCAAATTTGCCTTGTTCTCGGCTTCGAGCTCCGCCGCCTTGGCTTTCTTCTCCTCGATTTCTGCCTCGTTGTCGGCGATAGACTGCTCGACAGCCGCTATCTCCTCGCGCTTTATCTCAA
>JAIDPG010000164.1:0-2815 GCA_029062865.1 Oscillospiraceae bacterium | reverse complement strand
CTGCTTCGCTGCGACAAGCTCATCATACGCCGCAATTTCGGCGAGATAGCCGTCGATCTGATCTCCGATAAGCGCCATTGCTTCCTCGTTTTCCGAGATGTCGCCGTCCAGAGCGTTTATCTGCTGCTGGCGCTGCAAATTCGCCTCGCGCAGCTCGTTTACTCTCTGCTGCTTTTCCGCGACGGTTTCCTGCGCCGCGCGGGCTCTGCTCCAGAAGCTCCCCGAGACAGTCACGACAAACGCCGCGCAAAGCGCCGCGCAAAGCGCCCGAACGATAATTTTCAGTTTCCCCATAATTTTCCCCTTTGCGTCACTTTTCCTATTTCCGCATTTTTGCTCGTTTTGTGTATTTATTTTAAGAGCCGCGCGGAAATTACCCCATTTTCTTTATTTTAACATTATTCGACAGGCTTGTCAACCTTTTTTTGTGAAAGTTTGTTGAAAAAAGAAAAGCCGCCCGATTTCTCGAGCGGCTTTAAGCCGGCTGTCTGGCAGGCGTCGCTTTCTCCTGCATCTCTCAAAACGGCAATGCTGTTCTTGTCAAACCATCGGCGTGTGGACGGCAACGAATTATTCCACCTCAAACAGCTACTAGAGGTAAGTTTTTTAGAGACAAGAGGTAAGAATTAGAGGACCATCGTAACGGGAGAGACTCTTGCCTCTTATTCTCTTGTTTCCCGCATTTACTTAACGACTATATTTACTAACTTATTGGGCACGGCTATCTGCTTCACGATAGTCTTTCCGTCAAGCAGCGCCTTTATCTCGGGGAGCTCCTCCGCCATTTTGATAAGCTCGTCCTTATCGCAGTCGACGGGCGCGTTAAATCTCGCCTTGACCTTGCCGTTCACCTGAACCGCAAGCTCTACCGTGCTGTCCGCGCAGAGAGCCTCGTCAAACTCCGGCCACTTCTGCTCGTGAACCAAGCCGAAGCCCAGCGTCTCGAACAGCTCGGACGCGATGTGCGGCGCGAACGGATCAAGCAAGGTCAGCAGCGTTTTGAACTCCGCGCGGTTGAACCCGCCTGCCTCGTCGGCGGAGTTCAGAAGTCCCATCATCGCGGCGATCGCGGTGTTGAATTTCAGCGTTTCAACGTCCTCGGTGACTTTTTTGATAGTCTTGTGCATTGACGAGCGGAGCTTTTCGGAATACTCCTCGCCGTCCTTGAGGTTCTCGGACATATTCCAGATACGCTCCAGGAAGCGCTTGCAGCCCTTAATGCCGTTCTCCTGCCACGGAGCGGCTTTCTCGAAATCGCCGACGAACATCTCATACAAGCGCATTGTGTCCGCGCCGTAATCGCGCACTACCTCGTCGGGGTTGATGACGTTGTGGAGCGACTTCGACATCTTGCAGAACTTGTTCGGGTCTTTGGGGTCAACGCCGAGGATCATTCCGTGCGACGTGCGTTTCGCGTACGGCTCCTTGCACGGAACAACGCCGTTGTCGTACAGGAATTTATGCCAGAAGCGGCTGTACAGCAGGTGGAGCGTGGTGTGCTCCATGCCGCCGTTGTACCAGTCGACGGGCATCCAGTATTTAAGCGCCTCTTTGGAGGCGAGCTCCTTGTCGTTTGTCGGGTCGGTGTAGCGCAGGAAGTACCACGACGAGCCCGCCCACTGCGGCATCGTGTCGGTCTCGCGTTTTGCCGCGCCTCCGCAGCAAGGGCAGGTGGTGTTGATAAAGCTTTCGAGGGTAGACAGCGGGCTTTCGCCGTTGTCCGTCGGCATATAGCTCTCAACGTCCGGGAGCGTCAGCGGGAGCTCCTCCTCGGGAACAGCCTGCCAGCCGCACTTCTCGCAGTAAACCACGGGGATCGGCTCGCCCCAGTATCTCTGGCGGGAGAACACCCAATCGCGCAGCTTGAAGTTTACCTTTTCATGACCGATGCCCTTTTCTTTGAGGAACTCGACCATTTTCGCCTTAGCGTCCTCAACGGAGAGCCCGTCAAGGAAATCGGAGTTTACGAGAATTCCCGTAGCGCAGTCGGTGAAAGCCGCTTTCTGAACGTCCTCGCCGCCCTTGACAACTTCAATTATCGGCAGGTCGAACTTCTTCGCGAACTCCCAGTCGCGCTCGTCGTGCGCGGGGACTGCCATAATCGCGCCTGTGCCGTAGCTCATCAGAACGTAGTCCGAAATGAAGATCGGGATCTCTTTGCCGTTCACGGGATTTACCGCGCGAACGCCCTCAAGCTTGACACCCGTTTTGTCCTTGTTCATCTCGGTGCGGTCGAAGTCGGACTTGCGAGCCGCCGCCGCCTGATATTCCCGAACGGCGTCCAGATTAGAGAGCTTGTCAGCCCATTTCTCGATAAGCGGGTGCTCCGGCGAGATTACCATATAAGTCGCGCCGAAAAGCGTGTCGCAGCGGGTCGTATAGATAAGCAGCTCGTCGCCGAGAGTTGTCTTGAACGTGACCTCCGCGCCCGTCGAGCGCCCTATCCAGTTTGCCTGCGCAGTCTTGATCTTCTCGAAATAATCCACGCTGTCAAGGTCGTCGAGCAGCTTCTGCGCGTAGTCGGTGATCTTCAGCATCCACTGGTTTTTTACTTTATGGATGACCTCGCCATGGCAGCGCTCGCAAACTCCGTTTACGACCTCTTCGTTCGCGAGAACGACCTTACAGCTCGTGCACCAGTTGACGTTCATTTCCTTTTTGTACGCGAGCCCGGCCTTGAACAGCTTGAGGAAGATCCACTGCGTCCACTTGAAGTAATTCGGGTCGGTCGTGTTGATCTCGCGCTGCCAGTCAAACTACAAAAAAAACATTTTCAGCTGGCTTCTGAAGCGGTCGACATTGCGCTCTGTCACTT
>JAIDPG010000163.1 GCA_029062865.1 Oscillospiraceae bacterium | reverse complement strand
AACTTGAACGGAGTATAATGTAAACATAGCAAAGAGGCTATGAGGCACGCGTTTTGACGGAGGCTGTGTGTTTCATAGCCTTTTTTGTTTATAACCGGAAATTATACGGAAAAGAAAGGAGCGGTCTTAAATGAACGCGATGTTTACGGTACTTGCAGAAATTACCGCTGAAAGTGCCGAGGAGGTCGTCAACCGCACGATGTTCAACGTGGGAGACGGCAACGGAATTTGGTATTTGATAGGAGCCGCGCTGGTGTTCTTTATGCAGGCGGGCTTCGCAATGGTGGAGACCGGTATGACAAGGGCGAAAAACGCCGGCAACATCATTATGAAGAACCTTATGGACTTCTGTATCGGCACAGTGGTTTTCGTGCTGCTGGGCTTCGGGCTGATGCTCGGGGAGGACGCGCTTTGCGGTCTTGTGGGACTTCCGACTCTGGATATCCTCACGAAGTTCACGAGCTTTGACAGATGCGCGGAGTTTGTGTTCAACCTCGTTTTCTGCGCGACGGCAGCGACTATCGTGTCGGGCGCAATGGCAGAGCGCACGAAGTTTATAAGCTACTGCATCTACTCGGGAGTTATTTCCGCGGTAATATACCCCATCGAGGCGCACTGGGTATGGGGCGGCGGCTGGCTCGCTAACCTCGGCTTTGTGGACTTCGCGGGCTCGGCGGCTATTCATATGTGCGGCGGCGTTTGCGCGCTTATCGGCGCGGCGATGGTCGGTCCGCGTATCGGCAAATTCGGCAAGGACAAAAAGCCGCGCGCTATTCTCGGTCACTCGATGACATTAGGCGCTTTGGGCGTGTTTATCCTGTGGTTCGGCTGGTACGGCTTTAACGGCGCGGCGGCGGACAGCGTGGAATCTCTCGCTCGGATATTCCTCACAACAACGATCGCCCCCGGCGTTGCTACCTGCACGACGATGATCTTCACGTGGCTGAAAAACGGCAAGCCTGACGTTTCAATGTGCCTGAACGCCTCGCTCGCGGGCTTGGTCGGCGTGACGGCCTCCTGCGCGGACGTTGACGCGGTGGGCTCGGCGGTTATCGGCTTGGTTTCGGGATTTTTGGTAGTGTTCGGCGTGTGGCTGCTGGACTACAAGCTCCACATCGACGATCCCGTCGGCGCGGTCGGCGTTCACTTCTGCAACGGTATCTGGGGAACGCTCGCGGTCGGGCTGTTCTCGACGGGCACGGGGCAGAACGTCGGCGTGGGCGGCGAGCCCGTCAAGGGCTTGTTCTACGGCGGCGGCTGGAGCCAGCTCGGAATTCAGGCGCTCGGCATTGCCGCGATTTGCGGCTGGACGGCGATAACCATTTCGCTTACGTTCCTGATAATCAAAAAGACTATCGGACTGCGCGTTTCGCGCCACGAGGAGATCGTCGGACTGGACGCGACGGAGCACGGTCTCCCGAGCTCCTACGCGGACTTTATCCCCTCTATGCAGGTTGAGACGACCGCTTCGGGACGCGACAAGGAGGTCGAAACGCTTGCCCAGGTTGAGGCAAAAGCCGAGGCAAAGCAAGGCGATGTTCCGGTTGTTCACAAGAAGTACACGAAAACAAGCGACGGAAGTGCAATATCCAAGGTCGTTATCATCACGAAGCAGGAGCACATCGAGGCGCTCAAGAACGCGATGTCGGCTATCGGCATTACGGGCATGACGGTCACGAACGTGCTCGGCTGCGGAATGCAGAAGGGCGCAACGGAATACTATCGCGGCGTTCCGATAGAAACGCACCTGCTCCCGAAGATCAAAATGGAGATCGTTGTGTGCAAGGTGCCCGTTGAGGCAGTTGTGGAAACAGCCAAGAGCGTGCTCTACACCGGCAAGATCGGCGACGGCAAGATCTTCATCTACGACGTGGCTGATGTTGTTAAAGTACGCACGGGAGAAAGCGGCTACGACGCGCTTCAGGATAACGAATAAGCTTTCCCTTCTTTCGATGAATATATAGAAATGTGCAGAACAAAGGTTTTTCCCCGAGAGATTTCTCTCGGGGGATTTTTTTGTTTTGCGCGGGAAAACTACGAAAAAGGAGTGACTTTATGGGTTTGTTAATTCTGATCGGCGAATGTAATGACGCTTGCATTCTGAGCGGCGTTTCAGTGATAAAAGCGAGCTCCGCGGAGCTTATCGACTGCCCCGACGCTGCTGTTATTCTCGGCGCGGGCGCGCGGGTTGAGAATATCCGCGCGGCTCTGTCCGTTATCGTAAACGGCGACGAGCTGTCAAAAGATCTCCCGCGCGGCGTTCAGCTGATAACCTGCGGCGTTTCCCCGAAGAACACCGTGTCGATAACGTCCAGAACACCCGAAAAAATCACGCTGTCGCTCAACCGCTCAATAAGGACAAAAAGCGGCGTTATCGAGCCGCTGGAGCTTCCCGTGCCACTGGAGAACGCGCTCTCCGAATATGAGATGATGGCGAGGTTTGCCGCGGGATTGCTGCTGGAAACTCCGTAAATCCCCGCGCTTCGCCAAAAGAAAACAAAACAAAACATCCCTCGCGTTGGCATAACGACAAACTTCGCGGGGATTTTTTTGTATAATGGTGCAAGAGGTGAGTTTTATGGTAAAAATCTACAACGACGGCAAGCGAATAACAGCGGCACTTTACGGCGACTTGGATCACCACGCCGCGCGGGAAATGCGCGCGGAGCTCGACGACGTGATCTCGCACTCGCGCCCGGAGCTGCTGATACTCGACCTTGAGAACGTCGGGTTTATGGACAGCTCGGGCATCGGGCTTATTCTCGGGCGAACGCGCTCGCTTAAGGCGGTCGGCGGCGAGCTGCTGATAAAAAACGCGAGCTCCGAGATCGCCGCGGTCATCAAGCTCTCGGGGCTTGGAAACCTGATTGCGGCGAAATCGAAAAGCGGCGTATAAACTTAAAGAGTTTTCCCTGCCGAAGGCGGGGAAAAGCCGAACAAAATCAAGCAAAACAGAATTAAAGGAGTTCTTATGAAGAAGCTGATAAATGAGTGCAAACTAAAATTCCCCGCGCTTTCGCGGAATGAAAGCCTGTCGCGTTCCGCGGCGGCGGCTTTCGCCATGCAGTGCGACCCGACAGTCGAGGAAATGGCGGCGATAAAGACCGCCGTCTCCGAGGCGGTGACTAACGCTATCGTCCACGGATACCGCGATAATAAAGACGGCGTTGTCGAAATGCATATGAAAATATTCGATGGCGGCGTTTTACATATCCAAATCAAGGACAAGGGCTGCGGTATCCCGGACGTCGCGGCGGCAATGCAGCCGACGTTTACGACCGCGCCCGCCGACGAGGAGCGCAGCGGGCTTGGGTTTACGGTCATGGAGAGCTTCACGGACAAGCTTCGCGTGCGCTCCGCCGAGGGCAAGGGCACCGTTGTAACTCTTGAAAAGAAAATCGGAGGGAAAAATTGAATCCGGAAAAACGCGACGAATTCATTGCGGCGAATATCCCGCTTGTGCACTCCCTCGCGAACAGATTTAAAGGGCGCGGCATCGAGTATGAGGAGCTGTTCTCCGCGGGGAGCCTGGGGCTTGTGAAGGCGTGCGATAACTTCGACGAAAGCCGCGGCTTGTGCTTCTCGACCTACGCCGTGCCCGTCATTCTCGGCGAGATAAAGCGGCTGTTTCGGGACGGCGGCGCGGTGAAGCTCAGCCGCTCGCTTAAGGAGCTGTCGCTGCGCGTTCAGAAAGCTCGCGAGGAGCTCTCGAAAGGCGGCAGAGAGCCGACGATCTCCGAGATCGCGGAGTATCTGAAGATCTCCCCGGAAGAAGCCGCCGAGGCAATTCAGGCGTCCGCGCCGCCGCTCTCGCTTACGGCGTATGACAACGACAACGTAAATGAAAGCGACAACGGCGTAGTAATAGAAATCCCCGTGGAAAGCGCGGAAAGCTCGCTTATAGACAAGCTCGCGCTGCGGCAGTGCCTTGAAAAGCTCCCGAAGGACGACCGCACGCTGATAATTCTGCGTTATTTCCGCAGCAAAACGCAAGCCGAGACGGGGGAGCTTATGGGGCTTTCGCAGGTGCAGGTGTCGCGGCGGGAAAGGAAAATTCTGGAAAACCTGCGGCTTCAATTAGTATAAAAAATCCCCCCACTTAAAAAGCGGGGGGTAAATTATGGGTGAGCTGTTATTTGTAAATCCGTGAAAGTATTCCGATCAGCGAAACCCCTCTGCCGTCCTTGAAATCGATGGACACATCGCGGTGATCGGTGAGCACGACGTTATTATCAACAATGTCGTCAATGTGGACGAGCTTCGAGCTGTTGTTTTCCGTGAGGATAAACGCGTCGATGCCGCCGCTCTCGCTGCGGTACACGAACAGGAGGCAATTCTTTTCCGCGTCGGTTACGCCGTAAAGCTCCTCAAGCTTGCCTGTCTTTAGCAGCGTCTCGCTGCCTCTCGAAACCGACAGCGTGCCGTTTTCAATACTAATACTGTAATTGTCATCGCTGGGGGAAAGGTCGTTGAGGGACGTGACGCTATGTTCGTCATCCGGCACGAATTCGTAGTAGCCATAGTCGCCGGGGTCGCCGAGCCCGAATGGGGTTCCTCCCCACATACTCCGACGGTCTGTGAACACCCTCTTCAAATCGGACTTCGAGTAGTTAATATCCTTCATGCCGCTGTTCGCCGCTTTATATTTCAGCGTGCCGTCGGTTTCCACGACCCGACAGCCGCCGTTCTCAATATATTTTACCTCGCCTAATTCGCCGCTGTTCATAAAGCCGTAAACATGGATGCAGCCGTCGTCAACGAACAGGCTGTTCGTAATTATCTCGCGCTGTCCGTCGCCGTCGAGGTCGCACACATACACTTCGTTTACTGGACCTGACCACGCGAAACGGTGTTCGCCCCAATACATAATGAACCGCTTACGCTTACTATTAACGTCTGTTTCAAATTCAATGCCCTCAAAATCGGGGAGCGTAAACGTAGCATTGCCCAAGAGCGGTACTTCCCACAGCGGCAGGCTCGCACCGACGGGAATCAGCAGATCAAGCGTGAGCTCTTGATGATCCGCGGCAGCCGTATCGGGTCTCTCCCGCTTCGTATAGTACAGCATAAGCACGCCGTCCTCGTCAGCAAGGAAATAGTCGTCCTCACCCGAAACCGCGTAACGAGCGTCGTTTCCGTAGTCGCGAACCTCCACGCGCTTCTTTTCGCCGCTTATCGTCACGCAGAGCTCGCGCTTGCCGTCGCCGTTCAGGTCGGCGAGGTACAGGTTTTCAAGCGTTTCACCGTCCTTCATCTTGAAAATATCTGTAATTTCCAGAATTTCCTCGATGTTTGCGGAAACGCCAAGCTTTGACACGTTGAATTTCGCAAATGGGAACTCCGGCATTTCAAACGTCGTAAATGAGGTTTCGGGAATTTCGATTCTCTCGAGCCCGGGCACTTTTATTTCTACATCGGAGAGCTTTTTCAGCAACTCCTCGTAGATTTCGTCGCGGGCGGGCGCGTCGTTTTCGTAGGTGAAGTACTCGTCAACATTCGGGTTTATTCCGTCCGAGGTGACAAGGCGGTTCGTCGAGTTCGGCAAGGGATAGCGCCCCTGCGGACCGTTCACGGGTGTGAACGTGCCGTCGTCCTCAAGCTTCAGGAAATAGACCCACTTATCGCCTTTGAACATCGGCGAAAGCTGGTCAAGAACGAAAATCAGTTTTCCCTCGCCGTTTGAAGCGTTTATCGACGAATCCTGATGAATGATAATAACCTCGCCTCTGCTCAAATCGCCCTTTATCACACTGTCGATTTCGAGCTTATTGTACATAGCGCACTCATCGTCCGCAACAACTATTTTGTTTGAGTCCTGCAGCTGGTGAATGTCGTCAATAAACGTTCCAGAAACAATAATGTCACTTCGCTTCGCAAGCTCCTCATAGCTGTTCGCGTAATCAACGTGGTCGTCGAACCACGAAGGGCTGCCGGACGGATAACCCCATATGAGGGATTTTACGTCGCTGTCCACGATGAATTTCGCCTCTTCGGGATAATCGGACGCAATGCTGTTTGAGATGCTTGCCGCAGGGGGTGCGATCTCAATTCGCCCGCGGAGATATTTCACCCCGAAAACTCCCGCCGCCGCGACCACCGCGACAAACGCCGCCGCGGGGATAGCCGTTTTCCAGAGCGCTCTTCTCGGTGCGGGTCTTATCACGACAGGCTGGAAGCCGTCATATTGCTCTATCGGACGCGCCGCTTCGATAAATCGGTCGTCGATGTCGGTCATCGCTTCAAAAATGTCGTCTGTTCTCATATGTCAAATCCTCTCTTTCTTAAATGATCGCGGAGCTTATCGCGGAGGCGGTGGAGCGTCACGGACGCGGCGCTTTCGGTCATTCCCTCAGCCGCGGCGGCGTCCTTGACGCTCTCACAGTACCAATATCTCCGAACGAAAAGCGAGCGCTTTCTTTCGGATAATTTCGCAAGAAACGAGTTTATCGCTTCCGCGAGAGCCTTGCGGTCGAGCTCCGCGTCGGCGGTCTCCTTTGCGCTTATCATACCCGAAAGCTCCTCGAAAGCCACGTCGGCGCTTCCCCGCTTGGCTCTGTCGAGCTGCCTGCGCCGATTTATCGCGAGGTTGCGCGTCAGCTTGCCGAGGTAGGTGGAAAGCATCTCGGGCTGCATCGGCGGGATCGTCTCCCAGGCTTTCAGCAGCGCGTCGTTGAGGCACTCCTCCGCATCCTCGCGCGAGCCCGTGATGTTCTCGGCGATTTTCATCAGGTAGCTTCGGTATTTCTCGCCCGCCGCTTTTATCGCTGCCTCGTCCCGTGCCAGAAACAGCCACACTATTTCCCTGTCGTCCAAACGCCTCACCTCGGTTCTTTTTTAGTAAAAGTTCAACGCGTTGTATCGGGGACTAGTCCCCTTCACTTATATACACAACTTTTTTGAGCTAATCTTACAGGTTTTTTAAAATAATTTTGATTTTTGTGTCTCCCTCGCTTCCGGCGGGGAAATATTCACTTGCCTGAGCTCGCGCTCTAACCTCTGATAGCAACTTCCCTCAAAAAAATTTTTCCGCATAATATTGCGCGCTTACAAAGTTTTGCTCAAAATATTGTGCAAATTCACAATTGACTTATACAATATATTGTGATAAAATATAAATACACGCCGATAGCGAGACGCTAACGCGCGAAAAATAAAAAAAGGGGAATTCAAATGATTGACATCAACGTAAGCGGCGGGAAGCTCCCGCAGGACGAGATCAACTATTATATTGAGTGCGCACGCGCGAAATATCCCGAAAAGCACCTGCGCGGCATTGACCTTGAGGTCGACGGCGATTATGTCAACGCGACGTATCGCTTCGCGGATATGCCGTTTCAGCGCATCAGACGCATCACGGGCTATCTGGTAGGCACGCTCGACCGCTTCAACAACGCAAAGCGCGCCGAGGAGAAGGCTCGCGTTAAGCACGGAATTCAGTGAACAATTGACAATTTTCAAGCAAAAATTTACCCCCTCCTCAGGAGGGGGGTATTTTTATTTATCAACTACTACGTTCTTGCCGCTCCCCTTGCCGACATACAGGCGCTTGTCAACCATGTTGATAAGCGACTCCACGCCGGAGTGTTTTGTTGCAGACACCTCTGTGCTTTCGGGGATCTCGATCTCCGTGGTTCCCTCGTCTATCGCCTTGCCGAGCTCGTCGCTGTCAGCGAAGCCGAACGTCATCGTCACGCGGATTTTGAGCCCCTCGTAATCCAGCGACAAGGACTCGATATCCGTGCGTATCTTCTCAAGGCGCTCAAGGGCGCTTTCGCGCTCGCCGATAAACACGACGACCATTTCCTCGCCGCCCCAGCGGCACGCGATCTCGTTCTCGTTCGTGCTTTCGTTAATTATATCGGCGACGGAGCGCAGCACCAGATCGCCGCAGCCGTGCCCGTATGTATCGTTGATGCGCTTAAAGCTGTCGAGGTCGCCCATTGCGATGTTGTAGTGCTTGCCGTCACGGCGTAGCTCCTCGAAAAACTCCCAGAAGCTTCGGCGGTTCGTAAGCCCCGTCAGCGCGTCATGCGTCGCGGTATATTTCAGCTTGTCGGTCGACTCGCGCAGCTTTATCATCATATTCGTCATCTCGATGTAAAACAGCAGCGTAAAGCCAAAGAGCGTCACTCCCGCGTAGAGAATATTCGTACTGCGGAGGATCATCTTCTCCCTGCGAGTTAATACGGCAAGATTTAACGGCAAATAGCCGCCGTAAAATTCCGCGACAGCGACCGCCGCGCCCGTGAACAGCACGGTCAGAATAACGAAAATCAGCACCGAGCGCTTGAAGTACTTTCTGTCGGTGTACAAAAACAGATAGCAAACGCAGATAGGCATCGAGATTATCGGGTAGAGCACAAAGCACGTATCCACTCCGACTATTAAGGTGCAAAGCACCGCGTGCAGGGTGATCTCCGCGAAAATCACGCTTATCCAGACAGTCGGGAACTTGCCCGTCAGCTTTATCAGCGACAAAAACCAGCAAGTGACGTAAAACACCACGCTGCCGACATTCACCTTCCACAGCAGGTCGACCTTGCAGTACATAAACAATATTAAGAAAGTCAAATGCATAACGGCGGCGAGCACGCAGATCAGACTGAATGTCAGCCTGCTGGTCATCTCAAAGCCGTCCAAACGCAACTTCTTCATATTCTATCTCCAAATCGAACTAAAAACTTATTCGCGTATTTCTCAAAATCTCAAAAAAAGACGCAAATATCGGCAACACTTAACCGAATGCATTCTAAACCAAGTATATTATATTCTAATTTTATCACATTCGCGCAGAAAAATCAAGTCAAAATATCTATAAGATTTAACACACATTTTGTGCATTTTGCAGACGCGGCGAAGATAACGTTTACATTATGTTACACGGGCGAATCGGGAAAATATTGCGGGAAGTCTTGACATTTTTTACAAGATGTGGTAAAATAAAGATGTCGTTCAACGATAAATTTCATTTTGGAGGTATTTTGCTATGAAGTATGTTTGCCCTGTTTGCGGCTATGTTTACGTTGGGGAGAGCGCTCCCGAGAAGTGCCCGATGTGCGGCGTTGCCGGTGACAAGTTCATCGTCAGCGAAGACGACGCGAGCAAACTGACGTTCGCGTGCGAGCACGAGATCGGCATCACAAACGGCGTTCCCGCTGAGATCATCGAGGGTCTGCGCGCGAATTTCGCGGGCGAGTGCACCGAGGTCGGAATGTATCTCGCAATGGCGAGAGCGGCTCACCGCGAGGGCTACCCCGAGGTAGGTCTGTACTACGAGAAGGCAGCTTGGGAAGAGGCGGAGCACGCTGCGAAGTTTGCGGAGATGCTCGGTGAGGTGGTTTCCGCGTCGACAAAGGAGAACCTGACGAAGCGCGTTGCGGCTGAGCACGGCGCGACGCAGGGCAAGCTCGATCTCGCGAAGCTTGCGAAGGAAAACAACCTTGACGCAATCCACGACACCGTTCACGAAATGGCAAAGGATGAGGCTCGCCACGGCAAGGCGTTTGAGGGTCTGCTCAATCGCTACTTCAAGTAATCAGCGATACATAAACCCCTCGCTTCGGCGAGGGGTTTTTTCTTATCCCCGCCGCGGCGAGGATAATTCATACGCAAAAATCCCCTCGAAAAACCGAGGGGATTTAATTGCTTAAGTAAGAGATCAGCCCTTAACCGCGCCGAGCGCAACGCCTCTAACGATGAACTTAGACAAGCACATGTAGATGATTACAACAGGCAGAACGGAGAGCATAACTACGAGGTAGTTTACACCGTAGTCGATAGATCTCCTGATACCCAAAATCGTCGAAACCATCATCGGCATCGTCTTCATATTCAAGTCACCCGAAAGCAACAGCATAGAAGGCGTATAGAAGTTGTTCCAGCTTGTAACGAACGCGAAGATCGCCTGTACCGCGAACGCGGGCTTCAGCATCGGAAGCGCGATCTGGATGAACGTTCTGAACTCGCCGGAGCCGTCAATTCTCGCCGCCTCAACGATATCAAGCGGGAAGCTCGACTGCATGTACTGAAGCATGAAGAATACAACGGACGGAGCCGCAATCGCCGGCAAAATCAGCGGTGCGTAGTTATCGGTCCAGTGGATCTGAAGCATAAAATTCAGCATACCAACGGAAACGACCTGCGTCGGAACCATCATAACCGCAAGGATAATACTTCTCGCGACCTGTCTTAACTTGAACTCATATACAGACAGACCATACGCCGTAGCGCCGGAGAAGAAAATCGACAGAAGCGTCGAAGAGCCCGCGATAATCAAGCTGTTGCGGTAACCAATCCAGAGGTTGAACGATCTTTTATAAACGCCGTTACCCGCGGTGGGGTCGCCAAGCGCCTTGAAGTTCTTGATCAAATTGCCTCCAGGGACAAGCGAGAAGCCGTTCGACTGGATAGCCTGGTGCTCGCGCGTAGCGTTCATAAGGATAAGGTAGATTGGAAGAAGCGCTATGATCGTCAGAATAACGCACACAACAAATCTTATTACCTGCTGGATCTTTATGCTTTTTGTATAGTCCTTTAATTCAGCCGCCATATCACTTGCCTCCTTTCTTCTTTTTCTTCTTGGGTTCGCCGCTGGAGTTGAAGTTATAGATAAACAATCCCAATCCTGCGGTTACGAAGAACAAGAGAACAGAAGCCGCCGCGGAATAACCGTAGTTCGGGTTATCCTGGTGGAAGTTGGTGTAGATATAAGTCGCCTGAGTTCTCAGATGAGGACTTACATTAGAGCCATCGTGGAACAGATACGGAATATCAAACAACTGCAGACCGCCGATCATGGACGTGATGAACACGTACAGGAAAATCGGCTTAAGAATCGGCATTGTGATATGAATGAACTGATGCATACCCGACGAGCCGTCGATACTTGCCGCCTCATAAATGGACGGGTCGATACCGAAGATACCCGACATAAGCAACAGCGTGGTGTTTCCAAACCACATCCACGATTGAATGAACATTACCAATACACGGGACATCCACACGTCGGTTATAAACTTAAAAGCGTCCTGCGTCCATCCCATTTTCAAAAACAGCGAGTTCACTGCGCCGTATTCCGTGTTGCCGAAAAGCATCATAAACATACCCGCAACGGAAACCGCCGTGATAACGTTCGGAAGATAGAAAATAACCTTAAAGAAGCCTGCGCCCTTAAGCTTTATGCGGTTATCGGAAAACCAAACCGCGAGCAGCAGCGAAAGCGCGAGCTGAACAATAAAGTTGCCGCACCACAGAATAAGCGTGGTACCCCAGCTCTGCCAGTAAATACCGGAGGCTGCCTTTGCGTTTGCCGCCTGAACCATATCGGTTCCCGAACCGGTCAGAAGAATTTTATAGTTGTCAAAGCCAACGGCCTTCAATGCGTTGGAGCCGTTGCCGTAAAAACTAAGGACAAATGTATTTATGAGCGGATATACCATAAAGAAACAGTATACTATGAAAAACGGCAATATGAAAATATAGCCGTATTTAGCATAGCTCACAATTTTTTTCGACTTTGCTTGCGACCCATTCATAGATATGCACAATCCTTCCTCTAAATTCTGTTAAAAAATTACAACATACTCTTGCGAGCCGGGCTCGCAAGAAGTATATTGTAATTAGTTATTAGCTTAATTCGTCGAAAAATCGAACAAACTTTGCAAATTACTCAACAGTAAGATCAGGGAATGCAGCACGTACTTCGTTCTTGAAGTCGTCGATAGCAGCCTGCTTGTCAAGCTCGCCAAGCATATACTTTCTTACGGAGTCGTTGAACTTGCCCTTGATAACGGAATCGTAAGTGGTAAGCTTGCCGGTAACATCAATGTTGCCTACAGTCTTGTTGAGGATTGCGAAGTGATCCTGACCGCCAACGAGAGACGGGTTCTTAACGCCTGCGGATACCATCTCAGCCATAGCGGACTTGTTGTTCATATAGTCGCCGTAAGCCTCAGAGTAGCCCTTCATGCTGTCCTTGTTGCAGGTGTAGAAGCGGATCCACTCAGCAGCGGTCTTCTTGGTGTTGCACTTGTTGGTTACGCAGAAGTAAGAACCACCCCAGTACCATGCCTGAGGACCATCGCAAAGACCCATCTCGTAGGTCGGAGTCTTGGTGTCCTTGTCGTACTTAGCCATATCACCGAGGATAGAACCGTTCAAACCGGTAAGACCCCAAGTAGGAGCGAACTCACCGAGAGCCTTGCCTTCCTGAACGTTAGCTTCCCAACCTTCGCCCCAACCGGTAGCGTCGGTAACGCCCTTAGCGTCGTAAAGCTCCTTAGCGAAGTCGTAGAACGACTCAGCAGTGTCCATCTCAAGCTTGTTGTCTACAACCCAAGCCTTGGTACGGTTGCACTGGAATACCTGCCACAGAGAGGTCTCGGAGTCGAGCAGCTTGCAAGCTCCGCCGGAAGCGTCAGCGAGCTCCTTAGCGGTAGCCTTGAACGTATCCCAATCCTTAACCTTAGCCTGCATCTGATCGGGGGTCTCAACATTGAGGTACTGCTTAGCGAGGTCGGAACGATAGAAGAACGCGCCGGGAGTTGCCTGGAAGGAAGCACCCTTGAGCACGCCGTTGTTGTCGGTGCCTACGCCGATAGTGTACGCAAACGCGTCGGGCATATCAGCAGCAGTAATGCCGATGGTGGAAAGCGGAACGGTCATCTTGTCGTCTTCAACGTAGTTACGTACCCAGTCCATATCGCAGATGATAATGTCGAGGTCGGTAGTGTTGCCATCCTTGAGAAGGTTAGCGTACTGCTCACGAGCAGCCTCACCGCCGGTACCGCAGTCAACCATCTCTACAGTTACGCCCTCATCGAGGTTAGCGTTAGCTCTGAAGTACTCGAGAAGGTGAGTGATATCACCGTTATCGCCCCAAACGCCGATGCTGAGAACCTTGTCATCATCAACGATCGAGCTGGGATCTGCTGCAGAGGTTTCGCCTGCGGGAGTGGAGTTGTTGGTTGCGGGGGTAGAGCCGTTGTTGGTGGAACCGCTGCTGGTGTTATCTTCTTTGCAGCCTGCCAAAGACATAACTGCAGCTGCAGCAACTACGGCTGCCAAAATTCTTTTCTTCATTGGATTGTCCTCCTAAATGGATAGTAGTTCTTCGGCTTCCCCCATCGGGAGCCTTTGAACTGTTAATAATTATCGAGATGATATCCGCCCTTATGCGGACATCTGCTCTCGATTTCATTGTTATTTTAACACATTCTGCAAAAGTTTGCAAGTGTTTTTTTGAATTTTTTTTATTTTTAACTCGTGGAAACGTTTTCAAAGCATACATTTTGTCTAATTTGACGGATTTGTAACTTTATAACTTAAATTATAATTTTCAACTAATTTGACAAAATATCGCATTACAATGCGAAATTTCAGTCAAACGGAATTTTCAGCTTGAAAATTAGATGAAAGTTTAGTGAAATGTAACACTTTTGTAACTTTTCTTTGTGCAATTCAACAAATTTGCTTTGCGGAGAAAAAACTCCCCGTTCTATTATGAACGGGGAGCTCCTTATTTATACGGGGTGCGTTTTATTTTCCTTGTCAGCGTGAACAGCGTCAACGCCTACTCTCTTGTCGCGCTGCTTTTCAAAGAAGCCGGGGGCTACCTTCGGGAACATCGCGTAGGTGAGGATATCCTCCACCGACGGATCGTCGACGTAGTCCTTCGCCTCTTCCTTCATCTTCTCGAACTCCGGCTCGAGCTTGTCGGCGGGACGGCAGGTAATGGGCTCCTCCGCGCCGATAATCTTCTTCTGGAACTCGGGGTCGATAGCGACCGGCGTTTTGCCGTACTCGCCCTTGACCATTCCCTTGAACTCCTTCGTGACGGTCTTGTAGCGCTCGCCCATTATAATATTGAATACAGCCTGCGTGCCGACGATCTGCGAGGTCGGCGTAACAAGCGGCGGGAAGCCGCTGTCCTTGCGGACTCTCGGCACTTCCGCGAGAACCTCCTCGAGCTGGTCTGCCTTGCCCGCCTGTTTGAGCTGCGAGAGCAGATTGGAGAGCATTCCGCCGGGTACCTGATACAGAAGCGCCTTGGTGTTTGTCGCGAGCATAGACGGGTCGAGCAGACCGCTGTCGATGTACTTCTTGCGCAGTCCCATAAAGTACTCGCGAAGCTCGCCGAGTGCTGCCAGATCAATGCCGGTATCGTATTCCGTGCCCATAAACGCCGCGACGATACTTTCCGTCGGCGCGTGGGACGTGCCGAGCGCCAAAGGCGACAGAGCCGTGTCAACGCCGTCAACGCCCGCCTCGACAGCCTTCATAATGCACATTGAGGCAAGCCCGGACGTGTAGTGCGTGTGCAGCTGGATAGGGATCTTGACAGCCGCCTTCAGCTCCTTGACGAGGCTTTCCGCCTCGTAGGGAGTAAGCAGCGCCGCCATATCCTTAATGCAGATAGAATCCGCGCCCGCGCTTTCGATCGTCTTTGCGTAGTTTACGTAATATTCGTGAGTGAACACCTCGCCGGTCGTGTACGAGATAGCGACCTGCGCGTGACCCTGCTCCTTCTTCGCCGCCTTGA
>JAIDPG010000162.1 GCA_029062865.1 Oscillospiraceae bacterium | reverse complement strand
GTCAAGGCAAAGCACGTCGACGCGCGCCAGCGCTTCAACGCAGTAAAGATCCTGGCAAAGCGTCTGCCGCCGCGCAAGCCGAATGGAGCTTATCGCGAGCGCGATACTCGTAAGAAGCACCAGCCCCTCGGGGATAAGCGCGATAAGCGCCGCAACGGTGGAGACCACGCCTTCCTCAAATGGCAGCTTTATCAGCAAAAACGCCTTGAGGAACAAAACAAGCCCAAACGGGATAATGCAAAACGCGACAATTCTGATAATCGTGTCTATCGCCCTCATCATCTCGGAGGAGCGCTTTTTTATGTATTTCGCTCCGCTTGTGATCTTTCCCGACGTGGAATTCGCGCCGACTTGAACAGCCTGCGCTTTTACGCTTCCCGACACGATAAAGCTCCCGGAAATAAGCTTATCTCCGGTTTTTTTGAAAATAGGATCACTCTCTCCCGTAATGAGGCTTTCATTGGCTTCACACTCGCCCTCGGCGATTATCGCGTCCGCGCAGACCTGATTTCCCGTAGAGATAAGCATAATGTCGTCAACCACGACCTCGCTCACCGGCAGAGTAGTTTCCTTACCGTCGCGCAGTAATCGAGCCTTCGGCGCGGAGATTATAGAAAGCTTGTCGATAACGCGCTTAGAGCGGAGCTCCTGAAATATCCCGATAGCGATATTGCTGATGATTATCCCCATAAACAGGACATTCTTAAAGCTCCCCGTGATAAGCACAAGCACGGCAAGCGCGGTGTTTATAATGTTGAAGAACGTGAATATATTGTCGAAAAATATGCGCTTTACGCTTTTGGTCTTAACGTCCATATCGCAGTTGCTGCGCCCGTTATTAACGCTCTCCTCGGCTTCCTAGGAAGTAAGCCCCGAATTTATATCAATATTGTTCATTTTTACTCCGAAAAATCCCGATTTGGATTGATTTTATACGGTTTTCCACGCCAAAGGCAAGGAAAACCGAAACTTGCTGCACTTATTTCAATCATTATATTCAAATTATACATTTATTTCAATATATTGTCAAGTCAAAGTATGAAAGAATTGTGAAAATTTTTTCGGGGGGCTTGAAATTACACCTCATTTGTGGTAAAATTGTTATAAGAGAAAGATTTATATTGTTAAACCTGCCGATTTTTGCTGATTTTTTGACAATTTAAATTGCTTTTGTGAATTATTTACGACAGGAGGAAAATTATGGGGAATAATCGCATTAAAGAATACGCTATAAAAAAGCAGGAGCTCTGCAAGCGCAACGACGCTATCTCAAACGAGCTTTTCGATCAATACGGCGTAAACCGCGGACTTCGCGACATCAACGGAAAGGGCGTGCTTACGGGGCTTACGTCCATTTCGAAAATGGTTTCGTTCAAGAACATAGACGGAGTTGAAACGCCGTGTGAGGGCGAGCTTTGGTACAGAGGCTACAACAC
>JAIDPG010000161.1 GCA_029062865.1 Oscillospiraceae bacterium | reverse complement strand
GACCCATTCCGCCGCGCCGCTGCAAGCGATAGCTCGAAACTGCCGAACGCCGCCCCATTCCCTTTTCGGTAACAGTGAGAATAGTCGCGTTGTCGTCGAAGATCTTCGTCGCGCCGACAATGTAGTCGTCGCCGCGGAAGCGAATTGCCCGAACGCCCCGCGCGGTTCTTCCCATTACTCTGATGTCGTTCTCGTCAAAGCGGATAGCCGCGCCGTTTCGCGTTGCCGCCATAACGGTGCAGTCACCCTCCGTGAGGAATCCGCCCGCGATTTCATCGTTCTCCACAAGAGTGATCGCGCGAAGCCCCGCCTTGCGGATATTCTTGAACTCCGAAAGCCGCGTGCGCTTGCAAAGCCCGTTTTTCGTAAGGCAGACAAAATACTTGTTCTCGGCGAAATCAACGGTCGTCATCATCGCCGCAACTTTTTCGTCCTCGCTGAGCTGCAAAATATTCACGATATTCGTGCCGCGCGACTGCTTGCTCCCCTCGGGGATCTGATAGCACTTCAAGCGGAACATATTCCCCTTGTTCGTGATGAACAGGATATTCTCGTGCGAGGAAGCTATAAACATACTGTCGACAAAATCCTCGTCGCGCTGCTTCATTCCCGAAACGCCGCGTCCGCCGCGCTTCTGGATATTGTAGACCTCCGCGGGCTGGCGCTTGATGTAGCCCATATTCGTGAAGGTTACAACGCAGTCCTCCTCGGGAATCAAGTCCTCGATATCGACCTCTCCGCTTACCGGCTCGATAGCCGTCCGCCGCTCATCGCCGTATTTTTTCTTGATTACGGAAAGCTCCTCGCCGATGACGTGCTCAAGCTTGCTCTTATCCGCTAGCAGCTCTTCAAGCGACTTGATAAGCTCGCGCTTTTCGTTGAGCTCGTCCTCGACCTTGCTTTTCTCCATTCCCGTAAGCGCGCCAAGCGTCATTTTTACGATAGCGTCCGCCTGAACTTCCGTCAGCGAATAAGTAGACGTGGAGAAAATTCCTGTCTGCGAAACATCTACGTTCTTAAACCGCTCGATAAGGCGTTCCTTACCCTCGGGGATATTCTTACTGCTTCTTAAGATCGCGATAACCTCATCAATAAAGTCGATAGCGAGCATCAAGCCCTCTAAGATATGCTCGCGCTCCTTCGCCTTGTTGAGGTCATACTGCGTGCGGCGCGTAACGACCTCGATCTGGTGATCAAGATAGCATTTCAGCATATCCATAAGCGGCAGCGTTTTCGGCTGTCCGTCCACGAGAGCTATCATAATTACGCCGACGGTATCCTGGAGCTGCGTGTAAGTAAACAGCTTGTTCAGCACAACGTTCGCGTTTGCGTCCTTTTTGAGCTCAACGACTATGCGCATTCCGTTTCTGTCGGACTCGTCGCGAGCGAACGAAATGCCGTCGATACGCTTATCGCGAACCAGATCGCAAATGCTCGCAAAAAGCCGCGCCTTGTTCACCATATACGGAATTTCTGAAATAATAATGCGAGTATGCCCATGCTCCTCAACTATCTCGGTCTTTCCGCGGAGAATGATCTTCCCGCGCCCGGTATAGTACGCCGAGCGAATTCCGCTGTAGCCCATTATAATGCCGCCCGTCGGGAAGTCCGGACCCTTAATACAGGTCATAACGTCCTCAAGCGTCGCCTCGGGATTATCTATCATCAGCAGCAGCGCGTCGATGACCTCCGTTAGGTTATGCGGTGGGATATTCGTCGCCATGCCGACCGCTATGCCGTTTGAGCCGTTTACCAAGAGATTCGGAAAACGTGCGGGGAGCACCTTCGGCTCCAGCAGCTTATCATCATAGTTCGTCTGGAAATCAACAACATTCTTGTTGATATCCGAGATCATCTCGTTTGAGATCTTCGCGAGCCTTGCCTCGGTATAACGGTAAGCCGCGGGCGGGTCGCCGTCGACCGAGCCGAAGTTTCCGTGCCCGTCAATCAGCGGGTATCTCATCGAGAATGACTGCGCGAGACGCACGAGCGCGTCATAAACGGAAGCGTCGCCGTGCGGGTGATACTTACCCAGCACCTCGCCGACGGTATACGCGCACTTGCGGAACGGCTTGTCCGATGTGTTCCCCGCCTCGTTCATCGTGTAGATGATACGACGGTGGACGGGCTTAAACCCGTCGCGCACATCGGGAAGCGCGCGGGACGTGATGACCGCCATAGAATACTCGATAAACGAGCGCTTCATCGTCACTTCCAGATCAATATTATTCAGTTTCTCCAAGCTAAAATCTATATCCATGTATTCTCCTATCTTAAGAAATTTCAAAATACCCTCACCGCTGCTCCGCTCAAGGGTCAGCGGAACGCTGACTCGCGCTCGCTATGCAGCGCTGAGGGAACCGGTCATAATTTTGCTTCGCAAAATCTTGACACTCTTTGAAATTTATGCGGTTTGGGTATGTTGACTTTTGTCGATTTATTTGAAATTTACGTCACCCCATAACGTTGCGGGTGGTCGTTAATCACTCTCAAGCTTCTCAATCAAAAACCCGCGTATCGTCTCCTCGTCCTCCGCGGACAAACACCTCTTCGGGAAGCAGTAGATCTGCCGCCGATTGTAGATAAGCAGCAGCGAATCCTCGTTCTCCGAAAAATTCAGTAAGTCCTCTCCGAACCTGAAAACGGTTTTCAGCGGCGTGATGATCTCGTCGTCAACGTCCTCGTCGATCTTCAAGTTGACCTCGTTCACCTTAGGCTTGATCACCGTTTCAAGCTCTATCTTATCGTGATATATCGCGCAGCAATACTCCTCCGGGTTCATATCCTCCAGCGCCTTCATTACGCGTTTTCGCGTTCTTCTTTGATCCGTCAGACTGTAAAATAAACCCAACCCGCAGAACGCCGCCGCGAAATACAGCGGCACAGCGGTCGGATTAAAAACTATCCCGACAATAACCGCGACAAACAGCAGCGAATACGCGACGATAGTAGCACTCCCGCGCCTTTTCGAGAATCGCTTCTGAAACGACTTCATAGCGCCGTCCGTCTCGTCGGGGGTGTTGTCGTAGCTGAATTTTACGATCGGCTCGTTATTCTTATTTTTCTCCGAGCTCGTCATCTTGGACAAGTCGGGCATTAAACTGCTCGAAATAAAAATCACTCCTTTTAGAAGTTAGAAGTTAGAGGTAAGAAGTTAGAGTTTGGTGTGGAAATCCTGCCTCTTAATTCTTTTCTCTAAATATCAAGATTTTCAACCATTTTCGCGTTCGCTTCAATGAACTCCCGGCGCGGCTCTACCTTATCGCCCATTAGTATCGTCATGATCTCGTCCGCCTTTGCCGCGTCCTCTACGGACACGCGCAGCATCGTTCTGGTTTCGGGGTTCATTGTCGTTTCCCACAGCTGAATGGGATCCATTTCGCCCAAGCCTTTGTAGCGCTGAACGTCCGTTTTGCCGCCCTCGCCGCCGAGCTCCGCGATATACGCGTCGCGCTCCTCGTCCGAGAACGCGTAGCGCACCTGCTTTCCTCTAGCGACCTTAAACAGCGGCGGCTGAGCGCAATACACATGCCCCTGCTCGATAAGCGGGCGCATAAACCTGAAGAAGAATGTCAGCAGCAGCGTTCTGATATGCAGACCGTCAACATCGGCATCCGCCATTATGATAACTCGCCCATAGCGGAGCTTCTCGATATCGAAATCCTCCGCGATGCCCGTGCCGAGCGCCTTTACTACGGGCAGTAATTTCTCGTTATTATAAACCTTGTCGGCTCTAGCTTTTTCAACGTTAAGCATTTTGCCCCAAAGCGGGAGAATAGCCTGGAAGCGCCTGTCGCGCCCCTCCTTCGCCGAGCCACCCGCCGAGTCTCCCTCGACGATGTATATCTCGGTAACGGACGTATCGCTTTCGGAGCAGTCCGCGAGCTTTCCCGGGAGACCGAAGTTGTCCATTCCCGACTTGCGCTTCGCTTCCATTGCCTTCTTCGCCGCGTCGCGCGCTGCCTGTGAGCTCGCCGCCTTGTTGACTATTATCTGCATAGTCTCGGGGTGCTCTTCAAGGTAATACGTCAACTGCTCGCTGGCTACCTTGTAAACCGCCGGCTGTGCCTCGGGGTTTCCGAGCTTGCCCTTTGTCTGCCCCTCGAACTCGCACTCCGGAAGCTTCACGGAAATTATCGCGTTTATCGCTTCTCTGATTGCCTCGCCGCTGTACCCCGCGAAAGGCTTTTCCTCCTCGCCCTTTTTGCCGGGCTTTTTCTTCTTGTTCTTATCCTTTTTCTCAAGCTCCAGCTTCGCGAAATCATTGACGACTTTATTCAGCGCGCGCTTGAACCCGAGCTCGTGCATTCCGCCCTCGCCGGTGTGGATATCATTCGCGAACGAGCGGAAAACCTCGCTGTTGAAGTCGGTTGTGTACTGAAACGCGATCTCAACCATAATGCCGTTCTCAACGCCCTCTAAGTAGATCACATCGGGGTGTAGCACGTCCGCGCCGCGCTTTTTGTTCAACCACGCGATATACTCGCGGATTCCGCCTTCATAGCGCATCGTTTCCTCAACGATGTTCTCGGGGTCGCGCAAATCGTGCAGCGAGATCTTCAGGCCGCCGTTGAGGAACGCCTTCTCGCGCAGCCTGTCGTTCAGCGTTTCATAGCTGAATACCGTCGTGTGGAAGATCGTCGCGTCGGGCTTGAACGTCACCTGCGTGCCCGTGTGATCGGTCGTGCCCGTTATCTTTATCTCCTCGGAATACTCGCCCCTGTCAAACCGCTGGAAATGGACGTTTTTGCCGTCATGGATCTCAACCTCCAGCCACTCGGACAGCGCGTTTACAACAGACGCGCCAACGCCGTGCAGACCGCCAGATACCTTATATCCGCCGCCGCCGAACTTTCCGCCAGCGTGCAGCATCGTAAACACCATTGTCGCCGCGGAAATGCCCTCGGCGTGGTTTATATCGGTCGGGATTCCGCGTCCGTTATCAATAACGCGGATAACGTTTTCGGGGAGTATCGCAACATCAATCTCCGTGCAATACCCCGCCAGCGCCTCGTCAACGGCGTTATCCACTATCTCATAAACAAGGTGATGCAGTCCGCTTTCGCCCGTAGAGCCGATGTACATTCCCGGGCGCTTGCGCACCGGGTCGAGCCCCTTCAGCGCCTGTATGCTGTCCGCGCCGTATTCAAGACCCTCGTCCGGCGTTATCTCGATCTTTTCTTCGTCTGCCATTTTTATCTCCCCTTAATTTTCCGGAAATTTCCTGTTTCATTCAGAACACCCATATTATATATACTAGACCACAAAATAGAAAAAAAATAAA
>JAIDPG010000160.1 GCA_029062865.1 Oscillospiraceae bacterium | reverse complement strand
ACGCGGGAGAGGCGGCAAAAAGGCGCGCCGAAAGCGGGCTGAGCCCCGACGTTATCCTGCTCGATCCTCCGAGAAAAGGCTGCGGAGCGGAGACGATCGCGGCGTGCCTGAAAATGGCTCCCGAGCGCATTGTGATGATCTCCTGCAATCCCGCCACTGCCGCCCGCGACTGCAAGCTCCTTGCGGAGAGCGGCTACAAGGTCGAAAAAGTCCGCGCGTTCGACCTGTTTCCAAGGACAAGGCATATAGAGTGCGTGGTGTGTATACAAAAAACGGATTTGTAAAATTTACAAAAAATGAGCCGCAAGGAGGCTTACGGCTCATGATTTTTTATTTAGTTTTAACGGGTTTTAAATATCTCGTATGGTTGGATATTTAATTAAGGGAATTAATCCAATCTTCACGAGCTTGCTTATCTGCTTCAACCCACTCGTAAACTTCATCGGGAATATTATTTATATCCCACCAGATTATCGGGCACTTTTTACTAGAAGAAGATGCGAGTACCCTATTATCACCTTTAATAACATCTTCATCTGTATCATAGTTTTCAGAGGCACCGCATTCTGAGCACTTGTGATAATACTCTGTAACAGTTCTTGTTGCGGTGGTTTTTACAGTGGTAGAACCGCTGGCAAATTCCATACCGAAAATATCTGTGAAATAAGGCTCTGTATTATAACCATATCTCCGAGCTAAAGTTACATCAAATCCATTTGCATATACGTTGTGACCTTTCTCTACGAGCTCAAAATCTTCGGTATAAGTTTTAGTATAGCTCTCACCCCAAACATGACCATCTTTCTTGCAATTGTGGGCAGCTGCGTAATTCGGGTCTAATCTACCGCAATAAGCGCAAATGCTGGTATTATACTTGTGACCGAGCGCATTTCCCTTAGTCTCGCCGCAAGTTGTGCAAGTTGCGGGCTTCTCACAAGTTGCCTCTGCGAAAGTATGAGAATGAACGGGTGTCTCAACAGGCTTTGTAGAAGAAGTCGTAGAAGAGATTGCGGGCTTCTCAGAAGAAATCGTCGAGGTAGCGGGCTTCTCTACATTAGAAGCGGTCGAAGTAACGGGCTTCTCAGAAGAAACTGCGGAAGTCGTAGATGCAACGGGCTTTGAGACTTTGGTTGAAGTCCGCCCTCAACTTTAGAAGTTGTAGCCTCGGAAGTTGTGGAAGTGACGGTGCTTTCAACTGTTGGAGCAGAGGTCTCGTCAATAATCGGCTTTTCACTGTTCATTGTACAGCCTGTAAGCGTTAAAGCCGCAACGGTTACAAGCGCAATCAAAATTTTCCTCGTTATAATTATGTACCTCCGTAGTAGTAAGTTTATTTTGGGGGGTGTTTTTTATATTATAATACTTTTCAAAAATTCTGTAAAGAATTATTTGAGCCGAAAAATCTGTTTTTGGGAAATTTGTGCAAATTGACTAAATTCCTCATAACGATTTGAGTGTTTCGTAAAGCTGATAAAAGCATGAACCCTAATTTGTTTTTTTGAGCGTTCCCACAAAATTTGCGTGGAACGCTTGCTTTTTTCTACAATATGTGGTATAATATAACTGGTATTTTAATTTTTGCGGAGGAATTATGGATAATTTTATTCAGATAGATATTTACACTTCGTCGGAGGCTATCGACGGGATAACGGGTGCGCTGGTCGAGCGCGGGATAACGGGCTTTGTTATTCAGGACAGTGCGGATTTCGAGGATTTCTTAGCTGACAAAAACGCCAACTGGGATTACGTCGACGACAGCCTTATGGGGCTTAAAACCGTTGAGCCGCACGTCACGGTTTACGTCCACGACAACGCGCAGGGGCTTGAGATGCTCGCGTCGATCAAGGAGCTTGTAAACGGCTATTCCCAAAGCAACGCCGACGGCTTTTACGGCAATATCCGCTTGGAGCTCGCCAACGTAAAAGAAGAGGACTGGGCGAACAACTGGAAGCAGTATTACAAGCCGTTCCGCGTCGGAAAAAGCCTTATCGTAAAGCCCTCCTGGGAAAACGTCGAGGCGGGCGAAAATGATAAGATACTGGAGATCGATCCCGCGTCGACTTTCGGCACGGGGCAGCACTACACAACGAAAATGGTTATGGAAACGCTGGAGGACGTGGTGAAAAGCGGCGACAGAGTGCTCGACCTCGGCTGCGGAAGCGGTATCCTCACGATCGCCGCAATGCTGTTCGGAGCAAAAGAAGCGACTATCTGCGACATTTTTGAAAACGCCGTGAAAACCGCCTCGGAGAATATCGAAAGCAACGGCTTCACAAATTTCAAAGCTCATTGCGGCAATATCATCGAGGACAAAAAGCTCCGTGCGGAAATAGGCGGAGGCTATGACGTGATCTGCGCGAACATCGTCGCGGACGTTATCATCGCTATGAGCCCGCTGTTCGAGAGCTTTCCGAAGCCCGGCGGAAAACTGATTGTCTCGGGAATTATCGACGAGCGCGTCGAAGAGGTTAAGTCGGCACTTTCGCAGAACGGCTGGAAGGCGCTCTCCGAAAAGAACGAGGACGGCTGGAACTGCATACTTTTAAGCCGCGATTAACGAATTTTCAAAACTCGCATATAATGCCGCAAGAGGTGATTTCTATGCGGTTTTTGGAGTTTTTGTATGTGTTCGCGATGATGTTTTTGTTGATTTTCGGTTTTGTCGTGCTATTAAAAATCCTGTTCAGCGCGCTTCTGGACAACAGCCGGCGGCGGTTCGAGGTCTACATAAAAGACCGCGAGGACATTGAGGAGTTTTTGGAGAGCGCGAAGAAATCCGCGTTTATTGAGAAGGTGATCGTGATTTCGGACAAAACCGGCGGCGATTGTCAGAAAATCCGCAAAATCACGGAAAAATACGGCGGCTTTGTCGCCAAATATGAAAAATGCGAAAGATAGAACGGTGAATAATTTGACTGATTTTAATACGGCAGAAAACAAAACAGAGCTTAAAAGCATAACCGCAAACGTTGAAGACGTGATCTATTACAACGAGGACTCCGGCTACATCGTCCTCAATATGAGTGTCGACGATCAGCTGTTTACGGCGATAGGAAACATGGGTGATGTTCGCGAGGGCGAGCGGCTTACGATGTACGGAGATTACGTCACGAGCCAGAAATACGGCAAGCAGTTCAAGGTGGAGATCTTCGAGCGGACTATCCCCGCGGACGTGGACGCAATCAGAAAATATCTCGGTTCGGGCGTTATAAAGGGCGTGGGACCCTCGGCGGCAAAGAAAATCGTCGACGCGTTCGGGGAGAGGACGCTTGATATTCTCGAAAACGACCCGATGCAGCTAGCATCAATAAAGGGAATTCCCGCCGACAAGGCGAAGCTTTACGGCGAGGAATTCCGAAGCATCACGGGGCTTCGCAAGGTGATGACGTTTTTCTCGAAATATTCCGTGCCGCAGTATGTGATCTCGTCGGCGTGGAAGCTTTACGGAGTCGATCTGATCCGCGCCGTTCAAAGCAACCCCTACTGCCTTTGCGACATCGGCATTGACCTGAGCTTTAAGGACGCGGAGAGAATAGCCCGCGATTTGAATTTCCCTATGGACAGCGAGGAGCGCGTTTTCGCGGGGATAATCTGGCTGCTGCGCGAATACGCCAACGAGGGCAACTGCTGCGTCCGCGAAAGCGACCTCGCGAACGACGTCACGCAAAATCTCATAATCGGCGATAAGCTTTATTATTCCGCGCTGCAATTTGCCGAAAGCCGCGGCGATATTATAAATTCGGACAAGTATGACACGCGTTACATATATCTCCGCGAGTATTACGATGCGGAGTGCTGCATTGCAAGGCGCGTCGCGGATATGATATCCAAAGGCAGCGAAAACGCCGATTATTCCGCGGAGATCGCGGGAATTGAGGCGGAAAACGGCATTGAGTACGATAAAATGCAAAAGGAGGCGCTCACCGCGTGTATGAACGAGCGCGTGTTTATCCTCACCGGCGGACCCGGCACGGGAAAAACCACGACGCTAAAGGCGCTTATCGCGCTTTACCGAAAGCGCGGTATGAAAATAAAGCTCGCCGCCCCGACGGGAAGAGCGGCAAAGCGCATGGCGGATCTCACTGGGGCGCAGGCGCAGACTATTCACAGGCTTCTTGAGGTGGACTTCGCGGCGGGCGGGAACTCCTTCAAGCGCAACGAGGAAAATCCTCTTGACTGCGACGCGCTGATAATCGACGAAATGTCTATGGTGGACGCTTTGCTGTTCGCCTCGGTATTAAGGGCGCTCAAAAGCAAAACGCGGCTTATTATGGTCGGCGACACGGATCAGCTGCCGTCGGTCGGCGCTGGCAACGTTCTCCACGACCTGCTGGCGAGCGGACAAGTTCCGTCCGTCGAGCTCACGGAGATCTTCAGACAAGCGGCGCAGAGCCTTATCGTTATGAACGCGCACAGCATAATCCACGGCGAAATGCCCGAGCTTAACGACAGGAAAAGCGATTTCTTTTTTATGCGCAGAGAGGACGAGTTTGAAAGCCTGAAAACCGCGATAGAGCTTTGCAAAACGCGCCTCCC
>JAIDPG010000016.1 GCA_029062865.1 Oscillospiraceae bacterium | reverse complement strand
CGTCCAGCGTACCGGAAGCCTCACCCGCAGCAACAAGGCTGACGAACATTTCCGGGAAAACGCCCGGCTTGCTCTTCAGAACCTCCGAGAACGCGCGGCCCTTCTGAACCTCCTCATAGATGTCCAGCATAACCGCCTTTGCTTTCTTGTTTTCCTGCTGCTCCTGCAATATGTACAAGGCTCTTACGAGCGACAGACCCGCGCCTGTCATTGACGAAAGCTGGCGGCTGATGAACGATATCTCGTTTATCTTGAACTTGTACTTAACGTCCGCGACGCCCTCGCCCAAGTCCTTGTAGCTTGTTACAAAGAGATTACGAGCTTTCAGCTTTTGCTGAAGATCCCTATAGTCTTCCGCCATTTCCGAGCCTCTTACGGAGCGCCCGCTTACATCGGTAGCGACATAAGAAAATTTATTCACCTGAAAACCTCCGTTCCCCAACAACCCCGATGATTTCAACAACAATTCAACGATCTCAATAATCGTTGATCATTCAACAATCGGCGGCGTCGTGAAATTTTAAGCGGCTGCTGTTCGTTTTTGGGCGCAACTTACCCATAGCCGCTTGTTTGCTAAATAAATTATACCATAAATTTTAATTTTTTGCAAGGCTTTTTGTGCGAATTTTTTTGATCAAGCGCCAAATACTTCCTTTTTCGATGTAGAATTTCAACACCGTTTTATGTGCAAATTAGACAAATAGAGGCAGGAATGTTGAGAAGTTTAACGCGAGAATTATGCCCCGATGCACAATATGTTGTTGACTGTTCTGTCGGGGGCTGAAGAGGCAAGAAGCAAGAGAAAACGCGGCATCGGACCCGCGGACAAACATCACGGCGGGGAACTACATATTGACCCGAGGCTCTAACCTCTTGCTTCTAAATTTCTTGCGCCTCTTGATTTTAGGAAACATTTGTGATATAATAAAGACAACGTAAGATCTTTAACAGGATAAGCGTTAAAATTCAAGCCTGCATACGATTGGCTTGAAAAAATGATATAATATAAAGTATCAACACAAGACAACGTAAGGAGATTATCTAAATGGATCGAACTTTACTTAAAAAGGACTTTGAGGACATCTTGAAAGAGACGGGGTGCAGGGGCGGCCGTCCCCCGGCGTATCAGCTTCACAACGCGCTTTCCAGGGCGATTATGAAGCAGGCCGGCGCTATGATGAACGGCTGCGAGCCCTCCGGGCGCAGCGCGTCGTATCTTTCCATGGAGTTTTTGGTGGGGCGGGCGATCTACAACAATATCCTCTGCCTCGGTCTCACCGACTACGCCGAGGAGCTGCTTAACAGCGCGGGCGGCACGCTGACGGACTTTGAGGAGATAGAGGACGCGGCGCTCGGCAACGGTGGTCTCGGGCGGCTTGCGGCGTGCTTTATGGACAGCGCCGCGACGATGAAGCTGCCGCTGCGCGGCTATGGTATCCGCTACAAATACGGCTTGTTCAAGCAGGCAATTGAAGAGGGCTTCCAGCGCGAGTACGCCGACGACTGGGCTCGGCTCGGCGACCCGTGGAGCGTTCGAGTTGAGGACGAGACCGTGACGGTTCACTACTCGACGGGCGACGTAAACGCCGTGCCCTATGATATGCCGATTTTCGGCTGCAAGAACGATTTCGCGGGGACGCTTCGCCTGTGGCAGGCGGAAAGCCCGGGGCAGTTCGACTTTGACGCGTTCAACCGCGGCGAGTTCCTGATGGCTTCCAAGGGGCAGATCGAGGCGGAGAATATCTCCTGCGCTCTCTACCCGAACGACGAATCCAAAGAGGGCAAGCTGCTTCGCCTGAAGCAGGAGTACTTCTTCAGCGCGGCTTCCATGGCGGATCTTGTCCGCAAGCACCTCGCCAAGGGCAGAAAGCTCGACACGTTCGCGGAGTTCAACTCCGTCCAGCTCAACGATACGCACCCGGTCATCGCTATTCCGGAGCTTGTGCGCATTTTCGTCAAGGAGCACGGAATGACTTTCGCGAAGGCGTTTGACATCGCGCGCAATACGTTCAACTACACAAACCACACGATTATGGCGGAGGCGCTCGAAAAATGGGGCGCGGAGCTTGTCGAGGAGCTTCTCCCGGAGGTTTACGCGATCATTCTACAGATCAACGAGGAGTTCATTTCGGATATGTATCGCCGCGGAATATCCCGCGAGAAGATCGAGAGTATGCAGCCCGTTTCCGGCAACACCATTCACATGGCGAAGCTCGCGATTTACAGCTCGCAGCACGTAAACGGCGTCGCGAAGATCCACACCGAGATCCTCAAAAACGACGCGCTGAAGGACTGGTACGAGCTCTTCCCGGAGCGCTTCCTCAACAAGACGAACGGCATCACGCCGCGCCGCTGGCTTATGCTCTGCAACCCGAAGCTTACGGGGCTTATCACGGAGCTTATCGGCAGCGAGGACTGGACGACGGATCTTTCCAAGCTCTCCGAGCTGCGCCGCTATGCCGACGACCGCGCGGTGCTCGACCGCTTTGAGCAGATAAAGAACGTCAACAAGTCAGAGCTTGCGGACTACATTGAGCTTCACGAGGACGTTGAGATAGACCGCAAATCTATGTTTGACATTCAGATAAAGCGCCTGCACGAATACAAGCGCCAGCTTCTGAACGCTTTCGGAATTCTCTATATTTATTATGGTATAAAGGACGGCTCTATCGCCGCGGAAAATCTCGCGCCGATGACGTTCATTTTCGGCGCGAAGGCGGCTCCCGGCTACGCTCGCGCGAAGGCTATCATCAAGTTCATCAACGAGATCGCCGAGCTTGTAAACAACGACCCGTCGATTAACGGGCTTCTCAAGGTCGTGTTCATTCAGAATTACCGCGTGACCTACGCCGAGAAGCTGGTTGTTGCGGCGGATCTTTCCGAGCAGATCTCCACGGCGGGCACGGAGGCTTCCGGCACGGGCAATATGAAGTTTATGCTCAACGGCACGATGACGCTCGGCACGTACGACGGCGCGAACGTTGAGATCTGCGAGGAGGCGGGCGAGGAGAACAACTACATCTTCGGCGCGCGCGTTGAGGATCTCCGCCGCATTATGCCGACCTACGACCCGCGCAAGCTCTATTCCGAGAACACCCGCATCGCGAGAGTGCTCAACACGCTTATCGACGGCACGTTCGACGACGGCGGCACGGGAATGTTCCGCGAGCTGTACTTCTCGCTGCTCGACGGCGCGAGCTGGCACGCTCCCGACCATTATTACGTCCTCGGCGACCTTGAGAACTACGTTCAGGCGAAGCTTAAAGCGAACAGCGACTACAAGTTCAACCGCGCGGAGTTCATCAAGAAGAGCTGGATAAACATGACTGCCGCGGGCAAGTTCAGCTCCGACCGCACAATCGCGGAGTACGCGAGCGAAATCTGGAAAATCGAGCCGAAGAATTAACCGTATAAAAAACCCCCGCTCTGCGGGGGTTTTTATTATTCTGTTATTTCGATGTCGGACATAACCTCCGGGGGCATTGTCACTGAACATTCCATATTGTCGACGACCTCGTCAACGGACTGCTCGGGCTCGGCATTTTCGTCCTCGTCGTCCCAGAGGCTGTCGTGCTCCTTGGGCTTTTCCTTCTTCGACATTATCGCCATATTCTTCGCGACCTGATACATTTCCGCGTTGAATTCGAGCAGCTTCTGCTCATCCTTTGGCGGGACCTTATCGCCTCGCGCAATTCTTCGCGCGATTTCGAGGCACTTCGCGTCGTTCTGCGCTTTTTCCGCCATGGCGTCGCCCGTTCTTCTGGAAGCCTCCGCATTGTAGAGCAGGTTCTTCTGCTCGTTGATGCTCCCCATAATTTCCGACGCTTTTTCGTACTGAATATCCACGCGGTCAAGAGATTTCGCGAGCGCCGCAACCTCGTCGTCCGTCATCTCTATCTCGCCCTTTTCAAGCGCCTTTTTCTTGTCAAGCAATTCGCTGCGCTTATCGCGGAGCTTGCTCATCTGCTCGGAATAAATCCGTGTAGCTTCACCGATTTTCATAATTGTTCCTCCTTGAACAAAAGTTGATCCTTTACTGTAATATCGGCAAAATCATCCAAAAACTTTAGCCCCCGCGAAGGGGGGGTCTTTTGATCGCGCGAAACGCGCACCATAATTATACATTTATACATTGTCAATTGTTCACTCGCTGCCTTCGAGAAAGTAGCTTGCCTCCATATCCGCGACGGACAGCGCAAACGCAAGGGGGTACATCTCCAGCGCCTTGCCTATCGTGTTCTTATCCTCGATGCCCGAAAAGCCCATGTGCCAGCGGATAGCCATTGCCTCCTCGCGCGTCAGTCTCATAAATCCGCTTACCATATAAACGCTCTTCTCGCCGTGACCGTAGGGGAGCTTATCGTCGATCGTGTAGTACGGCACCTTTTCCCATTGCCCCGTCTGCTCGTTTTTGGAGTTGCGCATTGAGATCGAATAGAAGTTCACCTTGCAGATATCGTGCAGGAGCGCGACTATCGCCGCGGTCTCCTCGTTGACGTTCAGCTCATACTTTTGCTGAACGCGCTCCCGCGCTAAGTACTCCGTAAGGCACTCGTAAACGTTCAGCGAGTGCCGCAGCAGCCCGCCCTCGTACGCTCCGTGAAACCGCGTGGAAGCCGGCGCGGTAAAGAAATCGCTCTTTTCGAGAAACTCCAGCAGCTTATCAGCTCCATCGCGCGTGATCTTCTCCTTGTAGATTTTAATAAACTCTTCCTTATCGTTTGAAGTTGGTTCGTTTCGCATAAATCCTCCTATTTAAAAGTCGCGAAAAAGCGCGCGGCTTCGCCGCGCTAGCCGCCTACTAAAGTTCCGTTTCGCTTCGCTCCACTCCACTTTAGCAGGCGCTTTTTTCGCGACACGGCTTCCCGGCAGGTTTTCTCGGTGGTTACGCGCCTTTGATGCGCCGCCTCGTGTTGATTGGCTCGGAATGTCGCTTATTACTAAACAGTGGTAATATGCTGTAGGTCGATGTTTCGCGCCATAATTCTCCATTATACATTCATACATTCTCAATTGAATTCTCCCACCCGTAGAACTTCACCTGTTTTTTATCCAGTCTTCGGTTCTCCAAGTCGAAATAATACTCAAACTTGATTATCTCATATCCCTCACCGCCGCTTCGGAGCACCGTCAGGTGCTGAACCGCCTTGCCGGGGCTTTTCGGCTCGAGCTTCGCGCCGCGGGGCGGGGCTGTTTTGTCGTTCTCATAAACGGGCAGCTCCCGAAGCCTGCCGCCAAACACCGCGAAATAGCGCGCGTATATCGGCACGGCTGCCTCGCCGTTCTCCTCGCGGAAGATAAACCCTATTATATCCGGGTATTCCGGCGCGTCGAACTCACGGAGATTTGACAGCGCCTCAAACCCATAAGTCGAGTTGTCCTCCGCGTTTTCGATGAACACAAAGCGATCTCCCTCGGGGATCGCCAGCCCAAACGTGTCGCGCCTTTCACCGTCCTGCGAGAGTATCAGCGTCAGGAATTCTCTCCCCGCGCTCTCCCCGACGGACGCGGTCAGTGTGAACAGCTTCCCCTCGGAGTAGACGTTTGCAAGCTCCAGCGTGGACTTGTCGCTCTCGGCGATAAGCGACGGGATTATTTCGGGGACATTTTCCGCCGTGTAGGAGTATATTATCTCAACGGGCTCGGCGGGCGCGGAGTTTTCCTTAGAAATTACCGGCGCTTCCGCGCTTGAAAAGCTTGATTTGTCCGAAGAAACGCGCGGCGTGCGAACCGCCGCGGGCTCCGGCTCGGAGCTCTCCGTGGACTCGGCGAAATACCTCTCGGGAACGTGAGTCTCGTCAACGTTGCCGCAAGCGGTCAGAAATATTAAGAACACCAAAGCCGTCGCAGCTAAACGTTTCAAGCTCTCACCGCCTTTAGAAGCAAGAGGTCAGAGGCAAGAAGAGTCCCATGATCTTACCTCTTGCTTCTTACATCTCTGATAATCAACCATTTGGTTTTAAGCATATTCCCCTTTACCCGTCAATCTTTATCCTCAGATAAACCCCGTTTTCTAACGGCAAATAAAGCTCCGGCGGCTCCGCTCCGAGCTTCAGAAGCGCGGGGAACGCCCCGATCATTTCCTTTGCCATATCCTGAAGCGACACTATGCGCTCGTTTGGCGGAACGACGGAGATCCTCACGTTTTTTAGATTCTGCTCCGCCCATGCGACGGGGTCCGGGGTCGGGAATTTCGCGATTGCAATCGTTTCGAGGAACGAGTCCGCCGCGTCGAGCAGCGTCCAGCTGACGATTTCCTCCGCTTCCGCGCTGTCCGTTTTTGTCTTGTCAATAATAATCGGCAGCGCGCTTTGCCCCGCGGCTTTCGCCATATACTCCGTCGTGCGGAATGTCTTTTCAACCTCGTCGTACTTCGGCAGAGTCAGCGGAATTCCGAGCGCTTGTTCGGCGAGCTTTGCCGTTTCAACGTCCTCGTTGTAACTGTCTTCCGCAAAGCCCGGGAAAAAGTCCGCGAAGGCGCGGTCGATGAGCTTCGCCATGCCGTTGTAATATTCCTCGTCGAACGGCACAAACAGATACGCCTCGTCTTGGAATTCCTCGGAATTATAGCGCTCCGTGCCGAAATATTTTTCGGCGTAATAATCAACATCGGAGGGGTAAAAATACTCCGGCGCCTCACTGTCCCAATTGTAATAAAAGCCGCAGAAATTCGCGCCGACATATCCGAGCACAAACGGCATCAGACAGCCGCGGAACTCGTCCAGCAAAAACTGCCGCAGATCCCAAAGCTTGCCGCTTTTAACGTCCTTTACAACGTCGGGAAAATGCTCGTAGAACTCGGGGGCGATGTAATCATGGAGAATGCACCACCGCAGGAAAATCGCGATGTGATTTGCGCCGCAGATCGGGTTCAGCGGAAGCTGCTTATCGATGATCTTCTGCCCGTGATACTTCGCGGAATCTATGATCGGCTCGTCATCGTTGTCGTGAGCTTCCTCGTTACAATCCTCGCAGGTGTTCGGTCTGTTTATATCGACAACGTGGTTTACGCCCTTAAGCTTTTCGAGAAGCTCCCGTGTGCCGTTTGCGATTTTGAACATCAGCTCCTCGCGGTAAAGCGGAACGACCTCGAAGAAGTTCACTCTGTCTCCATTTGGCAGCGTGCAGAAGTCCGCGCTGTTCGGCGCGTCTTCCGGGAACATCAGAAACGACCCGACAAACCCCGTGTTCGGCGCGACAAACCCGCGGTGATCTACCGAATGTCCCCACCCGAGCCACGAATCCGTATTTATCGGCAGCTTTGCGAGGTCTTTAAGCAGCGAGATCGGCCAGAACCACTCCTCGGCGCTTTCGCCGAGCTTCCAGTCGGGCGGCAGGCAGATCATCAGCTCCGCGCGGCAATTCTCCTCAAACGGCAGCGCTTCGGGGATATTCATAGCGTGCGCCCCCATGCCTATCGTCACGAGCGTGTAATAATTGCGCTCCTCGCTTGGCGGAATGCACGCGATGTCTATCACGATATCCTTGGAAGTCACCTCGTGGAATACCGTCGGAAAGTCGCCGAAGAATTCCTTGATATGCCCCTCGACCGCGTCGAGCTCGTCCTCGTCGTACGCTTCCGCGTCGTCGTCGAAGTCCTCCTCGCCGTCGTTCAGATCGTCGAGAAGTCCCTCGATTTCCTCCATAAATCTGTCGGCTGAATCGAGAATATCGGCGGGCGGGTTCATATTCATTCCGCGCGCGATGCAGACCTTCGCGCGCTCGAGAATGCTGATTTTCAGATCGTCATCGTCGTCGCACTCGTCGTCGTCCGCGGCGCGCAGCAGCGCGAGCCCCATCATAAACTGCCATTTATAATCGCTCTCCATGCTCTCGCGGCGGCTTTCCAGCACGGCTATCGCGCGCTTGTACTCTCCGATATCAATATATGCCTGCGCGAGCCAGCTTAGTATCTCGTCGTCGACAATGTTTTCGGGCAGCGCAAGCACTGTTGCGATGATTTTCGGGTTATCCTCCTCATCGCGCCATTGCCGGAACATTTCTATCAACTGTTTTTTGTTCATTAAAGTAACCCCTATTTTAATTTAAATTTCAAAATTCCCTCACCGCTGCTCCGGTCGCTTCGCGCCCTCTGCAGCGCTGAGGGAACCGGTCAAGATTTTCTACGAAAATCTTGACACTTTTTGAAATTTACTTGTCGCCATAATGTTGTTTTTGGTTGGTGCGCCACATAACTGCGCTGCATGTTTGCCGCCCCACGAAATAACTAGCAACTGATCTCTATTGTACTAACAACTAACCGCGCAGCAAAATTCATTTGCCGTGAATTTCAGCACCGCGAAGCTGTTCAGGATCTCTTCGTGGTATTTCCCCTCGGGGATTTCGCCGAGGTATTTTTTCATCAGCAGATTAAGCCCCGTTATCTTCTCAACGCCGGTTATACATTCGAGCGTTCCCGTGCCGGTTATCGAGTGATAATTCGCCGAGAACCCGCACTCCGAGCCGTTTTTCTCAATGCCGTGCAACTTGTCTATTTCAAACGCCGCCTTGCTGTTCGCGCGGAGGAGCTCCATTTTCCTGCCCTTTTCCTCGCAGCGGAAGTATAGCTCCAGCTTCCCGCCCGTGAGGTCGTAGCCGAAGCACATCGGGATTATATACGGATATTCCTGTCTCTTAGACCCATCTCCCAGCCCACGACACAAGATGCAAT
>JAIDPG010000159.1 GCA_029062865.1 Oscillospiraceae bacterium | reverse complement strand
GCGACCACCGAGATCAACACCTATTCAGTCGTCGTCAGCGGCAGTTGTGTATTAGAGACAGGCGCTGCAGAGTGGAGCGAAGCGAAACGGAGCAGCGCGGAGGGAATTTTGAAATTTTTTTCAAATAAATCAACCCAAGTCAACAAACCCGGACCGCATAAATTTCAAAAAGTGTCAAGATTTTCAAAGAAAATCTTGACCGGTTCCCTCAGCGCAGCGCAGTGGAGGGAGCGAAGCGACCGGAGCGAGCATGCGGTGAGGGAATTTTGAAATTTTTCAAAATAAGAGGGAATTTTGAAATTTTAATTAAAATAAGGTGAAAATATGGAAAAAATTCGCGTTCAAAAGCTGATAGCCGAGAGCGGGCTGTGCTCCCGGCGCAAAGCCGAGGAGCTTATCGCGGCGGGGAAGGTGACGATAAACGGGCACGCCTGCTCGCTCGGCGACAAAGCCGATCCGCGCGGCGATATCGTGGCGGTGAACGGCAGGAGAATAGGTGAAGCGCCGCGCGAGAAGCGCTATATAATGCTGAATAAGCCGCGCGGCTACATAACAAGCATGAGCGACGAGCAGGGGAGACGCATTGCCGCGGAGCTGCTCGACGGAGTAGAGGAGCGCGTTGTTCCGGTCGGAAGGCTCGATCGCAATTCCGAGGGGCTGCTGCTGTTCACAAACGACGGCGAGCTCGCGAACGAGATAACCCACCCGTCGCGCCACGTCAGCAAGACCTATCGTGTGACGATCGACGGCAGGGTCAGCGAGGAGCAGATAATGCGCCTTACAAGCGGCGTGGAGCTCGACGACGGCAAGGTGACGCTCCCGTGCAGCGTGGAGGTGCTCGTAGAGCAGCCCGAGCGCACGGTTTTGAGAATTACGATAAAGCAGGGCTTGAACCGCCAGATAAGAAGAATGTGCGCGGCGGTGGGCTTGGAGGTCGGCAGACTGCGCCGCACGGCGATTGGCGGCGTGAAGCTCGGTATGTTAAAGCCCGGCGAGTGGCGAGACCTCACAAAGGACGAGCTGCGCATACTCCGCGCGGCTATCGGAAAATCGACAAGGCGGTAATACAATGATTGAGATATTGCAAAACAAGGAAAATCACGACAAAATAGAGTTCAACGCGCGCGACGGAGAGGAAGTCCTCGGGAAAATCGCGGGCGTTCTTGAGGGCGACGAGTTTGTAATAAACGAGCTCGAATGCGAAGACTTTTTCACGGACGGACTTGTCCGCGCGATACTCAACCTTATGGACCTCCACGGTGTGGAAAAAGCCCGCTTCGACCTCCCCGAAAGCGACCTCGAACACCTCCGCAAGCTCCGATTCTTTGATGACGAGCCGAAAATGGAAAGCATCGCGGCGTTCTTTGATAAGGGCTGCGGGCATTAAGCGGCGTTTCTGTTGACAAAGGAATGGTTACTAAGATAAGTCGGAATTTTGCGGAGGAAAAATGGATTTAACTTTATACTCAAATAAAATTGACGATTATCTGAAAAACGATGATGTTATTGATTATAAAAATGAAGCCATAATTGAATTGGCTGATGCGCTATTTCAAAAGGCAGATAATGAGTTTTATTTTATTAAAATAACCTATGAATTTGTCAGAGATAATATTTCACATTCGGCGGATATAAACGAAAATATTATTACGTGCGCCGCTTCCGAAGTGCTCAAAGCCGGGCACGGAATTTGTTTTGCCAAGTCTCATTTGTTGGCGGCATTATTACGCTGTAAAGATGTTCCGGCGGGGTTTTGTTACCAAAAGCTGATCTTAGATGATGAAACCGCTCCGGTTCTGATCTATCACGGGCTGAACGGTGTATATATTAAAGATCATAAAAAATGGATAAGACTTGACGCAAGGGGAAATAAACCCGGCGTGAACGCGGAGTTTTCAATAGAAACGGAGCAGCTTGCGTTTCCGATACGTCCGAATTTGGGAGAAGTTGATGATTTTACCGTATATCCAAACCCCGATATAAAGGTATTAGAAATATTGAGAAGCAGCAAAACAAGAACGGGGCTTTGGAATAATCTTCCTACGGAACTGGAATATAACAGACGACGTTAAATTCCGAGTTTCCCAAATAAACAAAAATTAAGGTAAGTCCGAAAGCGACCTCGAGCGCCTGAAAAAGCTCCGCTTCTTTGATAAGGAGCCGCGCATTGAGAGTATCGCGGCGTTTCTGTTTTAAGGGAGGAAAAATGTGGAAATCATTATATATTGCGGATACAAGGGGCAGCGAGGGCGGAATCATTATTGCCGATGAGGAATACAAGAATTCCTGCAGAATTACGCTGGAAAAGTGTGAGAAGCTCTATGCCGTAACCTGCGGTGTATACGGCGCAATGGTTCATACAGCGTTTTCCGATCCCGAAAATTACCAAGCCCTATATGATGAGATGAAAAAAGAATTGCAGGAATTCATAGACACAGAAACCACAGAGAAAGAAGAGCTTGATTTTTATGATTATTTCTGCTCCAAATTCTGATTTATACAAATAAACAAATAATAAAACAAGCCCGAAAGCATCAGAAAACCGCTTTCGGGTATTTTATATTTATAGCTTTCTCTTATGGCAGGTTATTTGTAAAAATAACCAAAAATTTAATGCGATTTTGCTACAAAACGTAAAATTACAAAATATCGGAAAAATGCCCTTGTTATTTTCTTCATATTGTAGTATAATTATTGTGGATTATTTTTTTGGCGGAGTACGCCATACTTAGTATAATTGGAGGAACTACAATGGCAAATTCAAAAACATTGGCTGAAATGGAACAGAGCGTTCCCGACAGCGATGCAAGAAAAAGACTTGCCGCGTTCTTTGATGAGAACAGCTTCAAGGAGCTTGACAAGTTCTTGTCCGCGGACGGCGAGGTAAGCTCCGTTGTCGCGGGCGCGGGCGACGTTTTCGGGCTGACGGTCTACGCTTTCGCGCAGGACGTTTCCGTTAAGGGCGGCGCGGTGAACAAGTCCGCGGCGCTGAAGATCAAGCGCGTTTACGAGCTTGCGGCGAAAAACGGCTCGCCGGTTGTCGGCTTCTTCGACAGCAAGGGCGGCGACATCAACGAGGGCATGGCGGTGCTTTCCGCTTACGGCGACATTATGAAAGCCTCCGCGAAGATCTCCGGCGTTGTTCCGCAGATCGCGGTAGTTACGGGCGTTTGCGCGGGCTGCGCAGCGATGATCGCGGCAATGGCCGATATCGTTATCGCGACGGAGAAGAGCGAGCTCTTCCTTACCGCGCCGTTCAACAATGAGGACGGCAAGCTTGAGGGCGCGGGCTCGGCAATGAACGCCGCGAAGGCGGGTGTTGTGCAGATCCTCGCTAATGACGCGGACGACGCTGTTTCCAAGGCGAAAACGCTCATCGCGGTTCTCCCCGAGAACAACCTTTCTGTCGGCTTTATCGACGCTCCCGAAAACGACGCGGCGGTTTCCGCTTCGCAAAAGAGCGCGGAGCTTGTTGCGGCTATCGCTCAAAAGGGCAGCGTTATCGAGCTCGGCGAGAAATTCGGCGCGGCGGCTTATACGGCTTTGGGCGCTGTAAGCGGCTACACAGCGGCGTTTGTTGCTACCGATAAGGCGGCGAAGCTCACAAGCGCGGACTGCGCGAAGATCGCGCGTTTCGTACAGCTTGCGGACTTGTTCTCGCTCCCCGTGATCACGCTTGTGAACACCGAGGGCTTTGAGGGAAGCTCGGCGGCGGAGCTCAGCGGCTCGGTGCGCGACTGCGCGAGACTCGCTCAGGTTTACGCGACTGCGACGACCGTCAAGGTAAACGTTGTCACCGGCAAGGCGTTCGGCGCGGCTTACGCGGCGTTTGACGGCGCGGATATGAGCTTCGCTTGGGAGAACGCTCAGATCGCTCCGATGAACCCCGAGGCGGGCAAGGTGTTTATGGGCGAGGAGCTCGTGACAAACCCGTTCGCGGCGGCATCGCTCGGAATGATCGACGGCGTTATCAACCCCGCGGACACGCGCGAGGCGATTTCGAACGCGCTCGCAATGTGCGGCACGAAAAACGAAAGCTTCGCGAGAAAGCGCGCGAACTACACGTTCTAACCGATTTGTTTCCCGCCGGGAAAATAAACTAAAGCAAAATAAGTGGAGCGAAAAAAGCAAGTGGTGCAGTGCACTCGCAGAGTGCGCTGCACCGCTCGGCTAGCAAAGTCGAGCGAAGCTCGATTTTGCGCTTTTTCGCGACATTATAATAAGTGAGGTAAAATATTATGAAGAATTATACTATAACGGTAAACGGCAACGCTTACAGTGTGACCGTTGAAGAAAACGGCGCGGGCGCTGCTCCCGCTGCTGCGGCTGCTCCCAAAGCAGCTGCTCCGGCTGCGGCTCCGAAGGCGGCTGCTCCCGCTGCGTCGGGTGCGGCTTCTATAAACGCGCCGATGAGAGGCACTATCGTTGACGTTAAGGTAAAGGTCGGCGACAAGGTGACAAACGGCACGGTCGTAGCGGTACTGGAGGCTATGAAAATGGAGAACGACATCGTTTCCGACAAGGACGGCGTTGTGGCTTCGATTTGCGTAAACAAGGGCGACTCCGTTGAGACGGGCGCGGCTGTAGTTACGATCAACTAAGGAGAGGGCAGAAATGGCTAAATTGAACATTACAGAAACGGTTCTCCGCGACGCGCACCAGAGCTTGCTCGCGACGAGAATGTCAATCGACGATATGAAGCCTATCCTGTCGACAATGGATAAGGTGGGATTTTATTCCGCGGAGTGCTGGGGCGGCGCGACGTTCGACTCCTGCATACGCTTCCTCGACGAAGACCCGTGGGAGCGTCTGAGAATAATCCGCAAGGAAATGCCGAATACTAAGCTCCAGATGCTGTTCAGAGGGCAGAATATGCTCGGTTATCGTCACTACGCGGACGATCTTGTTGAGTATTTCGTGCAGAAGTCGATAGCAAACGGCATCGACATCATCAGAATTTTCGACGCGCTTAATGATATTCGCAACCTCGAAACCGCTATCAAGGCGGCGAAGAAGGAGCAGGGTCACGCGCAGGTCGCTATCTCGTACACGACCGGCGAGGTGTTCACTCACGAGTACTATGTGAACTATGCAAAGCAGATCGAGAG
>JAIDPG010000158.1 GCA_029062865.1 Oscillospiraceae bacterium | reverse complement strand
TTTTAATAAGATGATATATTTTTTTCGCTTCGCTTGGAAAATTTATGAAAAATAGATAAATACCCCTTGATTTTTTAAAAGAAATATGCTATAATTTATTATAATGCATTTTACGGAGAAAAGGGATTTATGGATAATATTTGCGAACAGCTTGTAGAAAGGCGGCGAACGGGCGGCGACAACGCGAAAACCGCTTTGATTTGCGCGGGGCTGGCTCTGGCGGCTGCGGCGTGCGTGATCTGCGCCGTTTATTTCGGGATTATGCTGCTGATTGCCGCCGCGATAATTCCGATAGCCGCAGCGGTGTGGGTGCTTATGGGCGTGAACGTCGAGTATGAGTACACCGTCACAAACAACGAGCTGGACATCGACAAGATAATTGGCAGGCGAACGCGCAAGCCCATGATAACCGTGGATCTAAGCGCCGCGGAGGACTTCGGCACTTATCCCCCGAAGGAGGAGTCAGACGCGGAAACGACGGTTCAGGCAACCTCGGGACTGGAACGCGACGCGCATTATCTTATCGTAAAGCACAGAGATTACGGAAAAGTAAAGGTCATCTTCAATCCGAACGAAAAACTTAGGGAGGCAATTGCGCGGGAGTTTCCAAAACCCCTTCGCGCGAGGTTACAACAGTATGGCAAGTAATTTGTATATAAGAACGGGCACGGCGATCATCGAAATGTCGAGAATAAAAAACAGCATGAAAAACAAGCGCTTTCTCGCGCAATATTTTTCCGCTGACGAAATTCGCTTTTTCGTAAAGCACAAGCTCGCGACCGCGCTTATCGCCGAGAACTTCTGCGTAAAAATGGCGTTCGCGAAGGCTATCGGCACAGGAATGAGGATAATCCGCGCGCAGGATATTTCCGTTTTGCGCGACAGACTCGGAAGTCCGTTTGTTATCCTCGAGGGCTACGCGAAGATGCTTGAGGAGCGCGAGGGGCTTGTCATCAACGTTTCGGTTGATCACTGCAGAGAATACGCCGTGGCAAGCGTGATACTTAACAAATAGTTTTCAATCCGCTTCATATCCACGAAGCGGATTTTTTTACTACGGCGTTGTACCGCTAACGTATGTTGAACAGCGTCGGTATATTGACCGACCTCGAAAGGAGGGTGTGGGAATGAAGCGCATTACAATAGTCACCGCGGCGCATGTTGACGCGGGCAAAACCACGCTCTCCGAGGCGATGCTTTTAGCGGCTGGCGAGATACGTCGGGCGGGGCGCGTCGACAACGGCGACTGCTTCCTCGACAACGACGCACGGGAGCGCTCCCGTGGGATTACGATTTACTCTAAGCAGGCGATTTTAAGGACGGAAAGCGCCGAAATAACGCTGCTCGACACGCCGGGGCACATCGATTTCTCCGCCGAGACGGAGCGGGCGTTTTCCGTTGCGGACTGCGCTGTCCTCGTCATCAGCGGCACGGACGGCGTTCAGTCGCACACCGAAACGCTCTGGGAGCTTTTAAAGCGCTTCAAGGTGCCCGTGTTCGTTTTCGTAAACAAAATGGACATTTCGCACAAATCAAAGTCGGAAATATTAAACGAGCTGAAAAAGCTCTCCCCCGACTTCGCAGATTTTTCTGAAAGCATCTCCGAAGCGGTTTCGGAATTCGACGAAGACTGCATGAACGTCTTTTTGGAAAAAGGCGATGTGCCTTCCGAGTTGATCTCAAAGGCGATCACGCGGCGTAACGTTTTCCCCGTGATGTTCGGCTCGGCACTGAAAAATGTCGGCGTTGCGGAATTCCTCGCGGCGCTGGGAAAGTACTC
>JAIDPG010000157.1 GCA_029062865.1 Oscillospiraceae bacterium | reverse complement strand
CGTTCCGACCTAAAGCAACACTCCCTCAGAGCCGTGTCGCGAAAAAAGCGCCTGCTAAAGTGGAGTGAAGCGAAGCGGAACGGAGCTTTAGCAGGCGGCTTGGCGAACGGAGCGAAGCGAAGTGAGCCGGTTTTTCGCGACTTTTAGATCCGGGGGAGATTAGTGTAAGGGAACGGCATTATAGCACGTTATGAGACAATCAACGCGACTTTTAAATAGGAGATTCCATTATGGAAAAAATAATTCAACTTCCGCTCGGCGCGCTCGCCACAAATTGCTATATAATCCCCGCGAGCGAGGGACAGGCAATTGTTGTCGACCCGGCTTCTACGGGAGAGGTTCTGGCTGTTCAGGAGACTAACGATATGGAGCTCGGGGCGATCGTTATAACGCACGGGCACTATGACCACTTCGCGGGGGCGGCGGCGCTTAAGGAGCGCACGGGCGCACCTATCTTCGCGCCGGAGCTCGACCGCGATATGTACGCGAGCTCGGACAAAAGCTGGGCTTGGTTTATGCAGGGCACGCCGTTTTCGCCGATAGCGCCCGATCATCTGTTCGGCGACGGCGAGGAGCTTGAGATATGCGGCACGAAATTCCTCGCGCTGAACGCGCCGGGGCACACCGCGGGGAGCTGCCTGCTTGTCTGCGATAAATGGGACTGCATTTTCACGGGAGACGTGATATTCAGAGGCAGCGTCGGCAGAACGGACGGCTATTCCGGGAGCGCGGCGCAGACGGAGCAGACAATGCGGAAGCTCCGCGGGATCGACCACAACTACACGCTGTTCTGCGGGCACGGCGAGACGACGGACATTGAAACCGAGAAGCGCACTAATCCGTATCTGCGGGGATAATCGCCGAAAAGTGCATAGAGACAAGCGCGAAAATCAACGGTTTTTTGGCTGAAGTCACAAAATCGCCGTAATTCCCTTGACAAACGTCGATTTTTCTGTTATATTATGTATTGAACGTGGTTCGGCACGAAATTGTACTTATGGAGGATTTGTTATGGACGCAAAAACAACCGCAATTGTTTCGTATATCGGCTGGATAGGCTGGCTTATCGCATTTTTGGCAGGCGAGAAAGAAGATCCGTTTGCAAAGCACCACCTCAATCAGACGCTTATCATCAATATAATTTGCATCATCCCGCTTGGCATTACCCAGATCTTTGGCTTCGTTCTCTGGATCATGGGTCTCGTAAACGCATGCCAGGGCGAAACCAAGCCGCTTCCGCTTATCGGTAATTGGCACATCCTGAAGTGAGCTACATAGCCGGAAGCAAGCTTTTAGAAGCAAGAATTTAAGAGGCAAGAATGTGAGTTCTTGCCTCTTTTTTGTTTTTCCCGCCTCCGGCGGGGTGAGCTGTTGTTAATATTGATATTTCTTCCGCTTTGTTATCAGGAAAATAATCGTTAATACGCAGGACAAAAGCTCGGCTGTCGGTACGGAGATGAAAATGCCGTCGCTGCCCCAGAACAGCGGGAGGATAATCACGGCGGAGATCTGGAACACGAGCGTCCTCAGAAACGAAATCAGCGCCGAGACAGCTCCGTTGTTAAGTGCGGTGAAAAACGACGAACCGAAAATGTTTATCCCCGCAAACGAGAATAAGATCGCAAAAAATCTGAAGCCGCGCGTAGTGAACTCACGAAGCTCGGGGTTGTCGCGAATGAAGATCCCCGCGAGACCGCTTGCCGAGAGCTGCGATACGATTACCATTACGATCGAAGTGATGATTATAATAAGTGTGCTTTTACGGCGAAGGTTGCGAAGCTCCGCGTGGTTTTTCGCGCCGAAGTTGTACCCGACAATAGGCGCGGTGCCGACGCTGTAACCGATGAATATCGCGAGGAACACGAGGTTGACGTACATCATCACGCCGTAAGCCGCAACGCCGCCCTCGCCCGCGTATTTTATCAACTGATAGTTGTACAGCATATTCACGATCGACATCGAGCTTTGCGCGACGAATTCCGACGAGCCGTTAGAGCAGGTCTTTCCGAGGGCGCGCAGGTCGAGATTTGTTTTCCCGAGGCGCAAAAGGCTCGTGTTCTTGCGGAAGAAATAGACGAGCGGGATAATCCCGCCGACGATTTGGCTTATCGCCGTAGCAGCCGCCGCTCCGACAACTCCCCACTTGAAAACCGCCATAAAAAGCGCGTCCAAAATCATATTCATCACGCCCGCGATAAGCGTTACGAAAAGCCCGAGCTTTGATCTCTCGGCGGTGATGAACAGGCTTTGAAACTCCTGCTGGAGCATAAACATCGGGATCGCCGAAACGACTATTCTGCCGTATTTCGCGCAGGTTTCGAGCATCTCCCCACTCGCGCCGAGCGCCGCGGCGATGCTTCGCATAAAAATAAATCCCAGCGCCGCGAGCACAACGCCGACAGCGAACGACGTGTACACGATAAGCGAGAAAATTCTGTTCGCCTTATCGCGGTCACCCTCACCGAGGGTTTTTGACACCAGCGCGCTGCCTCCCGCGCCGAACATAAACCCGACCGAGCCCAAGATCATCAGCACGGGCATTATGAAATTCACCGCAGTAAACGCCGTCTCCCCGACGATGTTCGACACAAAGATACCGTCTACGATGCCGTAAACCGACGTGAAGATCATCATCGCGATTGACGGAATCGTGAACAGAAACAGCTTTTTGTAGGTAAAGTGATCCGATAAAGAAATGTTCATATTAGCTCC
>JAIDPG010000156.1 GCA_029062865.1 Oscillospiraceae bacterium | reverse complement strand
TATGTGTATAAGAGACAGGTTTATCGACGCGGGCGTTCCCGTATACGAGGGAATGATCGTCGGCGTTTCGCCCAAGGCGGGCGACATCGTAGTAAACGTCTGCAAGAAAAAGCACCTTACAAACACAAGAGCCAGCGGCTCGGACGACGCGTTGAAGCTCATTCCGTACAAGCATATGAGCCTTGAGGAGAGCCTTGAATTTATTCAGGACGACGAGCTCGTTGAGGTAACGCCGAAGAATATTCGCATACGCAAGGTCATTCTGGAACGGGATCTGCGGCTTAAGGCGGAGGCTAAGCTGAAAAAGTAAAGGAGAACCGATATGTTTTGCGGCACGTGCGGAAAAGAGCTGCCCGATAACTATGATATTGCTTCTACGACAGCGCTTGATTTGCAATACCAAGATATAACGGACGATGACTTGAAAGGTATTGCGAAGCTTACAAATTTAAACGAGTTGCATTTGGGAAGTAATCAAATCTGTGATATTGCACCTTTGACAGCGTTGACGAAATTAACCTATTTGTTTTTGACCGGCAATCAAATCAGTGACATAGCACCTTTGACTGGACTAACAAACTTAGCCTATTTGGATTCAGAGAATAATCAAATCAGCGTTATAACGCCACTGTCCTGTTTAACAGACTTACGCACGCTGCACTTGAAGGGAAATCAAATCCGTGATATAATAACGCCGCTGTCCGGGCTGGCAGATTTAACGAATTTGTTTTTAGACCATAACCAAATCAGTGATTCGGATAAAGAACAACTCAAAGCAAAGCTGCCAAAATGTGATTTACATTTTAATTATGGCGCATAAATTCTGCGGAAAAATTAAGTGCTCGGCACCGGCGCTTTCAAAAGCAGCTGATGCCGGGCTTTTTAACGGAGATGAGCATTTTGGTCAAGGATCTGACAAAGGGAAAGGTAACCTCAAACCTGCTGAAATTCTCGCTGCCTCTGCTTATAAGCGTGGTTTTTCAACAGCTTTACAGCATTGCCGACAGCGTTATCGCGGGGCGCTTGATAAACAAGGACGCGCTTTCCGCGATCGGAGCTTCCTATCCGATCACAATGATATTTCTGGCGATCGGCACGGGAATGAATGTCGGGTGCTCGGTCGTTATCTCGACGCTTTTCGGCGCGAAGGATTTTCGCCAAATGAAAACCGCGGTGTTCACGTCGCTTATCTCTACGGGCGTGCTGGCGGCGGTGCTGACAATTGTCGGGTATTTCACAAGCGGGCTGTTTCTGAACCTCCTCGGCACGGACGAGAGCATTTTCGCGAACTCCCGCACATATCTTAATATCTACGTTTTCGGATTGCTTTTCCTGTTTATTTATAATATCTGTACGGGAATTTTCACCGCCCTCGGCGACGGAAACACGCCGCTGTATTTTCTCATCGGCTCGTCGCTTGGGAACATCGCGCTGGATCTGCTGTTTGTAGCGGTGTTCAAAATGGGCGTCGCGGGGACGGCTTGGGCGACGTTTATCTGCCAAGGTATCTGCTCCGTGCTGGCGTTTGTAGTGCTGGTTCGGCGGCTCTCGAAAATTGAGAGCGGGAAATTCAGGTGTTTCGACAGCCGCGCCCTCGGAAAGATCGCCGCGCTCTCGATACCGAGTATTCTCCAGCAGAGCTTCGTGTCGGTCGGAAATCTTTTTATACAAGGACTCGTGAATTCCTGCGGAACGGATGTTGTTGCGGGCTACGCCTCGGCGATAAAGCTGAATACGTTCGCGGTCGTGAGCTTTTCGGCAGTTGGAAACTCCGTTTCGACATTCACGGCGCAGAACCTCGGCGCGGGGGAGACCGCCCGCGTAAGAAAGGGCTTTCGCGCGGGGGCGCTGTTAAGCGTCGGCATCGCGGCGCTGTTCTCGCTTTTGTACGTTATTTTCCGGAACGGGCTGATCTATCTGTTTATGGACAAATCCCACGGCGACACCGAAGCCGCCGCGGCTGCGGGAACGCATTTTCTGAACGTCGTCGCGCCGTTTTACTTTTCGGTTGCGCTTAAAATTACGTGCGACAGCGCGCTTCGCGGCGGCAGACGCGTGAGGGCATTTATGGTGACAACGTTCAGCGATCTGATTCTCCGCGTGGCGTTCGCGTTTATTCTGAAGCCAAGCTACGGCGCGACGGGGATCTGGCTCTCGTGGCCTGTCGGCTGGGTGCTTTCGGGGGCGCTGTCGTTTATTTTGTATATGATGTTCGCGCGGAGGCTTGATAAATCGGAGGTAAAAAATGGTTGATCTATCACAGCTTTACGAAAACTGCGTTTATTCTTCGATAGCGCACGCAATTTATGTTTTAAGAGAGCCGTTCTTTTCGGCGGAACAGTCCTGGGACGGTATGAATTACAGCTATAACAGCTTCTCGGGTACGTACGGGACGATATCCTTTGACCTCTCAGCAGGGATAGCGGTGGGCGCGTTCCGCGACGACCACAGCCCGTTTGTGGAACGTTACCCGGGTTTTAAGGCTATTGAACTGTTCGCCCAAGCCCCCGAATACGTTCGCAGGTTCGCGGAGAACGAAGCGATCCAATACCTGTTCGACGAGCGCGATGGTGTAACGCAGCCCATGGCGACAGCGGCGTTCTGGTGCGTGGGCGGTGAGGTGACATATTCCGGCAGCAGGGAGGAGTTCGAGAAAAACGGTGGCGAATATCTGTTTGCAATAAGCGTAAGTCACGATGAGCTTCGCGATTTCTGGCAGGAGCAGTACGGCTTGTCTGGGGAGGAGCTTTCGGCGGTCGATCTGATATTTGAGCGTTTTACCGCTTGTAAGAGCGTTAAGCTTGATGAGGTTCCAGTTATCAAGCAAAAGCGTGACGAGGCTACCTCAAAAAAGCGTAGCTTGTTTAAGAAGCGTCGGGAGGAAACTAAGAACGGTTACGAAGAGTGTTTAACGTCACTTGGAGAGTTGGGTATCGTTATTGAGTGACAGGGGAGGAGCCATGAGCCGCAGCTACAAGAAATTCACGGTCTGCAAGGACAGAAACAGCAAATTCGGCAAAAGATCCGCAAGCAGAACGGTAAGGCGCACCGAAAACGTTCCGAGCGGCGGGCGCTTCAAGCGCTATTACTGCACCTGGAACATCTGCGACTACCGCTCCAGGGAAAAGTACTACACCGCCGAGGAATTCCGGCGGAAGTGGTTCGACAAAAGCGACACGGAGTTCGATTGGATGCGCAGGCGCTATCGCGTTTGGAAAGAGGCTTACAGGCATTGGTTAAGATGGTACAGAATGAAATGAGGGGCTTATGACCGAGATAACGATCCAAAAAAACGACGCGGGTCAGCGCGCCGACCGCTTTCTCTCCAAAGCCTACCCGAACCTCAAAAGCTCGCTCGTCTGCAAGCTGATGCGGAAGAAGCGGATCAAGCTTAACGGCGCAAGGGTCGAGCCGAACGTTATTTTAAAAGAGGGCGACGTGTTTAGGTTTTACCTTAGTGAGGAGCTGCTCGCGAAGGAGCCGATACAACGCGATTGCGATTTCCGTGAAATTTCCGCGGAAATTAACGTTATCTACGAGGATGAGAACGTTCTGCTTGTTGATAAGCCCGCGGGCTTGGTCGTTCACGAGGATAACGAAAACACCGCCGATACGTTGATAAACCGCGTATTGAGCTATCTTTATCAAAAAGGCGAGTTTGATCCCGAGCTGGAAAACAGCTTCACGCCCGCGCTGGTAAACCGAATTGACCGCAACACCGCGGGCATTGTCATCGCCGCAAAGAACGCCGAGGCTCTGCGGATACTAAATCAAAAGGTTCGCGACCGCGAGATACAAAAGCTATATGTTTGCGAAGTCGTCGGCACTCCAAAACCGCCCTCGGCGACACTTACCGCGTATCTGAAAAAGCTCCCCGACGAGAACAGGGTGCTTATTTCCGACACGCCGAAGGACGGTTACCTCACAATCAAGACAAAATATCGCGTAGTGGAAAGCAAGGGCGAGCTTTCGCTTGTCGAGGTAGATCTGCTCACTGGGCGAACTCACCAGATCCGCGCGCACTTCGCGCACATCGGGCACCCGCTGCTCGGAGATGGAAAGTACGGCGACAACGCGATAAACAAGCGCTATCATGCAAAATCGCAGGCGCTTTGCGCGCAGACGCTTAAATTCAAATTCACAACAGACGCGGGAATTTTGGAATATCTTAACGGAAAGAGCTTTTCAATTAAAGATGAGGATGATATTTGGTTTGTGATAAGATTTCACATTTAGAGGGATACTTTATTTTGTGCGTTTTCCCCCGCCGCAGGCGGGGAAAACGAGGTTTTATATTCAGCCTGATTTTACGCAAATTTTGCATTGCTCCATATAAAGCGGGTAAATTTGAGTGAAATTTGTTAAAAATGCACAAATTTAACTTTCCAAAATTTACATTAAAATTTCACAAAATGTATGAAAATCACTTGATAAACTCCGCAAAATATTGTATAATATAAGTTGATAGGAATTATCATACGGCTTGAAGTTTCTTCAAACCGTAAAAAATTTCATTAGTTTTAGGAGGAATAATCCAATGGCAGTTAAAGTTGCAATCAATGGCTTCGGCAGAATCGGACGCTTGGCGTTCAGACAGATGTTCGGCGCGGACGGCTATGAGGTAGTTGCTATCAACGACCTTACCAAGCCCTCTATGCTGGCTAACCTTTTGAAGTATGATACCGCGCAGAAGGGCTACTGCGGCACTATCGGCGAGAACCTTCACACGGTTACCTCTGACGATGAGGCAAACACTATCACGGTAGACGGCAAGACCCTCAAGATCTACGCTGAGAAGGACGCTAAGGATTGTCCTTGGGGCGACCTCGGTGTTGACGTTGTTCTCGAGTGCACCGGCTTCTATTGCTCCAAGGAGAAGAGCATGGCGCACATCAACGCAGGCGCAAAGAAAGTTGTTATCTCCGCTCCCGCGGGCAACGACCTTAAGACTATCGTATTCTCCGTAAATGAGAACACCCTTACCAAGGACGACCAGATCATTTCCGCTGCTTCCTGCACGACCAACTGCCTCGCTCCTATGGCTAAGGCTCTTAACGACTATGCTCCCATTCAGAGCGGTATTATGAGCACTATCCACGCTTACACCGGCGACCAGATGATCCTCGACGGTCCGCACAGAAAGGGCGACCTCAGACGTGCGAGAGCGGGCGCTGCTAACATCGTTCCGAACTCTACCGGCGCTGCTAAGGCTATCGGTCTCGTAATCCCCGAGTTGAACGGCAAGCTCATCGGCTCCGCGCAGCGTGTTCCCGTTCCCACCGGTTCGACCACCATTCTTACCGCTGTTGTTAAGAAGGCGGGCGTTACCAAGGAAGGCATCAACGACGCTATGAAGGCTGCCGCTTCCGAGAGCTTCGGCTACAACACCGACCAGATCGTTTCTTCCGACGTTATCGGTATGAGATACGGCTCGCTGTTCGACGCTACCCAGACGATGGTTTCCCAGATTTCCGACGACCTCTATGAGGTACAGGTTGTTTCCTGGTACGACAACGAGAACTCTTATACATCTCAGATGGTAAGAACCATCAAGTACTTTGCGGAACTTTAATCGCAAGCAGTAACTGCTAAATAGAAAAATTGCGTGGTCGAGCGTAATGTTCAGCCACGCAATTTTCTATAATTTGGGCGGTGAAAAACGAAAATTTTCTTTATTGACAAGCCTGCGATTATCTGTTATAATTTATTTGCAGAGTTTATTGTGAAAGGAGGATATTTTTGAACGAGGAAAATATTACCGGTCAAAACGATTCAACCGAGAATTACGAGAGCTATGAAAACGAGCAGGGCGGCGTTGCCGTTGAGACGCAAGCGCCCGAGCTTCCCACGCAGCAAACCGTCGAGGATTTTAATCTGAAGGCAATGCAGACGGAAAAAGAGATAGCGCTTCAGAAGGCGCAGGACGAGAAGCTGTTAAAGGCGCTCGACGAGGTTCTCGAAAAGCGCAGCCGCCAAGCGGAGGAAGCGAGCTCGAAACGCCCGCGGTCGAAAACCGAGCGCGCGGCGGATTCGATAAAAAGAAAGGGTGTCGGCTTCATTTCGCTGGGGCTTATCCTGATATTCTTAGGCTTCGTGATGTTCACCACGCTTACCTCGTCCGCGCCGAATTACACGCTCCTGCTTCAGATGTCGCCTGTTTGCGCGGTAATAATCGGCGCTGAGATTTTGATAACCGTCATCGTCACGCGCGGAAGATTTCGCGTGAACGTTGTTAGTCTGCTTATCTCCATTCTGCTTGTTGTGGTTTGCTGCTTGCTTTGTATGAAGCTCGGCGGCGAGTATAAGGAGGAGGTAGTTGAGTACAACAACCGCACGATTGCGGGGCAGATCTACGACAAAAGCTATGAGAAGCTCAAAAACGTCGCCGATATCAACAAGCTCGAGGTCGACGTAAACCTCAACCCCGACGGCACAGGCAAAACTAAGGGCATCGAGGCGCTTTCTACCGGGGACATCGTGACAGTTGACGTGGAAATCGGCGGCATCTTCAATTCCCCGAGGAGCTTCGCGACGGACTGCAGGAAAATCGTCGACAGCTACCGCGAAATGGGGATTAACGTCACCAAATTCAGCTTCAGAAACAAAAGCAAGCTTCGCGGTTACACGCTGGAGGTTGACGGAAAATTTGCGCAGGATTTTGATGTGAACCGCCTGGTCGATATGGTGAACTACGTTTACATCGAGGATTTCAACTACATCGAGGATCTTGAGGATTATATCGAAAACCCTGAAACAGAATAACATTCCCGATTTATTTAACGACAGAACATTCAAGATTGAGAGGATAGAGTATTGACACGAGATTTTAAAATTAAACTTTATAATTGTATTTTAAGGCAATTTCCCGATCCGGGACTTTACAAAGTTTCGCGGCTCACCGAGTGGCTTTGCACAAACGGCTTCTCGCTTGAAGCGCTGGGCTATTCGAGCTTCAGGCAGCTTGCGGAGGATTTCCCCGAGATGTTCGGGTTTCAAAGCGACAACAACAACGACTTCATCGAAACGAAAAAATGGCAGGATGGTGAGGAAAACAAAACGACTGACGACGCGAACGTCATTCACCCTGCGGACAACTTCTTCGGAACTAACAATATAATCCTGAACGACGACATTATCGAAATGACGCAGCAGTCGCTGTACGCTCTTACGAAAATCCTCGACAATGGCTGCACCGTCACCGTGATGAAGCAGGAGATATACAGGAAATTCGACGAGGCGAAGCTTAACGGCAAGCTCAACTTCTTCGGGGAAAAATACGTTTTCCCGATAGACTATTGTCCGGACGGCTTCCTTGTAAACGGCGTTATTACAAAGAACTTGAGCTCGCACGGCAAGAGCCTGTATTTCTCGTTTGAGAAAACGCAGATTTTCATCACTAATCCGAATGAGCCGACGGAGCCGAGAAACTACGCGCGCGCACACACGGAAATCCCGCTTGAGGACAAAAACCGCATCTATATGCTGCTCACCGACAGCTTCCCGTGCGAGCAGCCAATTCACATGGCTTCAATCAGCAAATGCCTGAAAAAAAGCGGTGTTGACCACAACAAGTACGACTTCTATAAAATGAAGGAGCTCCTGGCGGCTTTGGAGTTTTTGAAGCTGGATAATGTTATGCTGGGCGGCGTTCAGCAGACAATGGTGACGATAAAGAACATTCCCGGTGCGCAAGCAAAAACCGAGGATCGTGCTTCTTTCCCAACAAGGCGCGTTCAGCCCGAGGCTTCGTCGAAAATACCCGCGGGCGAGCTGACGGATTTCTGCAGCCTGCCCGTGAAGCCTATGGGAATTCTCGAGCAGTTCTTGAAGGACAACGGCATAGACGCGTCCTACGACAGCATCACGCGTGATCTTTGCGGCGATTTCGAGAAAGCCCGCGCTGAGGGCACTGTTCGGGCGATAGACACGAAGCTCGTTTTTTCGAGCCGTTATCAGAAATCCGACGGCTCGCGCGTTGAGATAACGATAAAGCCGAACGCTTATGAGGGGAAGTCGTGGTTTTTGTATTACGTCGACACGGTAGTCCGCGAGCGTTCCGTGAATGTCAGTCCCGGAAAGCAGCTTGAGAGCTTCGCGTTCCTTGGGAACTGGTCCGCGTTTTTGTCCGATCTGGCTGCGAAGGCTGTTGACGAGGAGTGGGATTTCAGAAGCGCGCCCGTTAAAAATTACCATATCCTGATGCTCTACATAAAGTATACATTCAGCCGTTTAATGCGCGAAAACAAGATTTGCATTTCGTCTGATAATCGCTTTGCGGCGTTTAACACGGGGCTTGCGGATAGTCATTACGATGATATTTACGCTTGCTTCCTCCCGAACGACCCCGGCGGTGAGACCGAGTGGCGCTACGCCGGCTTCTGCACAGCCGCCTCGGGAGGTCTCGGAAAGCAGCTTGTAGACTGCTTCAACCCGCTGCCCGAGCCGCCGTCCTACTTCAAGCGCAACGAGGATCTGTTCTACAACAACGCAAATCAGCTACACACGGACTTTGAGCATATCATCATTGACAACATCAAGCGACTGCCTATTCAGTTCTTGTACGATCAGTTCTTCGACAACGCCGACGCCCGCGACATCGCGGAGCGCATTAAAGCGAGCCGCGACCGCGTTATCCGCGGCGATTTGTACGAGCGTTTAAAGCGCATAATCACCGAGAACGACAGACTTTTCGTGAGAATTCAAAACCGCCTTAAGGACGCTATAGAGCTAGCGCAGAAGCGCGTTCGCTGGAATTACAAGACTGCTATCCCGTCCTACTTCCCGAAGCGCGACACGATGTCGCTGATGCTGCCGCTGGCGCTTGTGGACGAGGCAAAGCCCGATGTGGCACTGGTTGTAGAGCTCACGCGGTCGGGGAGCTATCAGGGGCAGACGATACTCACGCTGCCGCAGGCTTACATAGACGCGCGCCTTATCTGCCGCCTGACGGGCGACTGGCTTGTCCCGTCGCAGATTTTCAGCTCAGACGAATTTGCGGTCGGTGAGGAGCTTTCGGAAACGGAGTAAAAATGGAATTTGACGTTGATTTCTTTAACAGCCTCGATTTTTCGGGCAGCGTGATTGATTCTTTTGGGGACATCGGAAATGACGTTTGGTTTGGCGGCGATTTCGCCGTCGGCGATATTCCGTATTTCAGCTTCACGTTTAAGAACTGCACGCAAAAGCGCGGAGAGTTTAAGAAGGACAGACTTATCGGCGCGAGGATAACTCGCTTTGTGATTACAAAAAACGATTTTTACGGCGTTTCCGCTTCGTTTGATAACGGCATATCGCTTGGTTTTTCCTGCAAGTGGATATATCGCAATCTTGAAATGTACAAGGGAAAGTCCTACAAAAACGTCTATCCCGAATGGTCAAAGCATCTCGGGGAATATGACTATGTTGAGCGCGAGGAGTATCTCGAGGACGAGGACGATATTGAGCTTCCCGAGGGCTATTCGCTTAACGTGAAGACATATCTCGATATGGACGAGCACGCAATAAAAGCACATCTGGCCGTGTGCGAGCTTACACAAAACGGCGAGCACGTTTACTCTTATCGCTGCACTTACGATCACCCAAGAGCGTGCAAGGGGTTGGTCTGTCATAGCAACGGACACACATATCTTCCGTTTCAGATAGACCTGTACGGTATGAGTTATCTTGATTTGAACAGCGGGGAAACGTACCACTACATTCCCGAGGGCTTTCCGCACGATATAGACCGATACTGCGGCGAGTCTTTCATAATCACCGACATTCACTATGACCCGCTATCGAATTTAGTTGTCTATGGCGGCTGCTACTGGGCTGACCTATACAGTGTTATGGTGGGTGATTTATACGACCCGCTGAATTACGATCCGCATCTGATAAGCGTCCGGGACATCATCGACCCCGAAAATGACGAGTGCTATGAGTTTGATTTCGTGCGTTTTGAGGACGGAAAGCTGATAGTTAAAAACGACGACAACCGCGAGTTTTCGCTGGATTTAGCGGAAATAAAAGCGAAAATCAAGGCGATGTCCGAATAAAAGAGAACCGAGATCAGACGATCTCGGTTCTTTTTGTGAAATTTTCCACGCGGCATATTTTGGAGAATATCAACCCCGATTTCCGACAATACTACTTGTACAAATCAGTATCCATTGTCGGAGGTCGGAGTTATGTTTTACAACAAAGTGGAAATCGCGGGAGTGAATACATCAAATCTGAAGGTGCTTAAGGAATCCGAGAAAACGGAACTCTTAAAGCGCGTCAAAGCAGGAGATATGGAGGCGCGCGACGAGCTTATCCGCGGAAATCTGCGGCTCGTTTTGAGCGTAATACAGCGGTTTATGGGCAGGGGGGAGCGCGCGGATGACCTGTTCCAGGTCGGCTGTATCGGACTTATCAAGGCAATAGACAACTTTGATATTACGCAGAACGTCCGCTTTTCGACGTATGCCGTGCCGATGATAATGGGCGAGCTTCGGCGGTATCTGCGCGACAACGCGCCCGTCCGCGTGAGCCGTTCAATGCGGGATTTGGCGTACCGCGCAATGCAGTCGCGCGAAAAGCTCACAGCCGAAAAGGGGAGCGAGCCGAAAATCGACGACATCGCGAAGGATATCGGCGTGCCGCGGCAGGATGTCGTCGTTGCTCTCGAAGCGATAAGCGACCCGATTTCGCTTTACGAGCCCGTGTTCTCCGAATCTGGCGATACGATTTACGTTCTCGATCAGCTTGGCGACCACAACGACGATATGAACTGGCTGAACGAAATTTCCCTGAAGGAAGCGATCGCCGGGCTTGGCAAGCGCGAAAAGCGCATTCTTGACCTGCGTTTTCTCCGTGGGAAAACACAGGTCGAGGTCGCAAAGGAAATCGGGATAAGCCAAGCGCAGGTGTCAAGGCTTGAAAAGGGCGCGCTTAACAAGATCAAAAATCACATCTGAAAAATCCCCCCAAGAGGGGGAAATTTTCTAATTCGTCACCTTTTCCAGCTCCTCGCGGAGGTGCTTTATAATGCGCTTTTCCAATCTGGAAATATAGCTTTGCGAAATCCCGATCTCGTCGGCGACTTCCTTTTGGGTTTTCTCCTTTTTGCCGTTCAAGCCGAAGCGCATTTCCATGATCTGCTTCTCGCGCGGCTGGAGGCGGTCTATCGCCTCGTGGAGGAGCTGCTTTTCGACCTCCTCCTCAAGATGCGCGTTTACGCAGTCGTTCTCCGTGCCGAGAACGTCCGAAAGGAGAAGCTCGTTGCCGTCCCAATCGACGTTCAGCGGCTCGTCTATCGAAATATCATAGCGGTATTGCGAGTATTTGCGAAGATACATCAAAATCTCGTTTTCGATACAGCGCGAGGCGTAGGTCGCGAGCTTTATCTTCTTGTCGACGGAAAACGTGTTCACCGCCTTGATAAGCCCGATCGTCCCGATCGAGACAAGATCCTCAAGCCAGATTCCCGTGTTCTCGAACTTCTTCGCGATGTACACGACAAGCCGCAAATTGTGGACGATAAGCTTATCGCGCGCCGCGTCGTGGTCGGTCGCCATAAGGCGGAACGTCGCTTCCTCCTCTTCCTTGGAAAGCGGCGCGGGGAGCTGCTCCGGGCCGTTTATGTAATGCGTGTAATTTACCGTCCGTTCGGCGGTGAGCCTGTAGATGAAAAGCCGCAGCCTCGCCAGCAATTTTTTAAACATGATGATGCCTCCCGTTTATATCGAAATTATTTTTGGGTTGAATATGCAGTCCACGCCCTCGCCGAGGGGATTTTTGGTAACTCCCACAAAGCCGTCCGCAGCTTTTCCGTCAATTGAGATCTCCGCTTTGAAAATCGGGATAAGCGCCTCGGCGGCAATCGTTCGGCAGGGGATAACGCGCAGGTTTTCGGGAATCTTTCCGCTGAAGTAATCCAGCACGTTCTGTGGCAAAAGCGCCGCGACGCTGTCAAATCGGCAGACGATTACGGGCTTTCCGCTGAAAATATCGCAGAGCTCGTTTCCCGTGTCGCAAAGCCCGCGGAGCTCGGCTTCCAATCCGCCCGCCGAGATCTTTACATCGCTGATTTTATCGCAATGAAGCCGCCTGTCCGCGATAAATCTCGCGAGCCTCACAGCGCAGTAAGCCGCAGCGGTAAACGCGATAATCGCGCTTATCGGAATGTTGAAGTAAGCCGTGCCGTTCGACCAGATCATTCCCAGCGGCGCGGCGAATGTCCAGAGCGCCATCATCACCCCGCCGAACGTGAACGTCACGATAAGGAAAAACAGCACGCAAATTGCAAGATCGGCGGGCTTTTGCTTTCCGAATGTTATCAGCATAATCAGAACGCCAAGCGCGAGCTTAAAAAGCACCACAACGAAGAACGACAGCTCTGGCAGCAAAATTACAAGCGAGCCCAGCGCCCCGACCAGCGCCGCCAAAACGCAACGTTTCCGAGAGCTTTCGCGGCGAGTGATCATCGCAGTCGCTCTAATCAGGAAATAGTTTATGTACAAATTCAGAACGACGAGAACGTCAACATACACCACCAAACC
>JAIDPG010000155.1 GCA_029062865.1 Oscillospiraceae bacterium | reverse complement strand
GCCGCGCTCCAGCATATAAAGCGCCGTGCCCATTGAAGTCCCCGCGTTCGCCTTCACGATAGACTTCGGGTTATCCTCCGTCGTGATAACGCCCTGCGCCGCGACAAGCTCAATTCCCGTTTCCGGGATTTTAAGCTCCTCCATGCGCTTTTTCAGCGTTTCAAGATCGCCCGTCACCGCGACCTCTATTCCCAAATCCTTTACCGCGAGCGCCGCTCCTTTAAGTACCTCGTCCGGCGCGTTGTCCCCGCCAAACCCGTCTATAACAATTTTCATAAAAATCTCCTGTCTAAAAGCAATCCGCGAAATGAACAAACTCAACAGTTTTAAAAACGGAACCTCTTAATTCTCCGCCATAGCCTTGTCCAAATCAGAAAGCGCTCTGTCGGCTAACGCCTTGTATTTGCGCTCCTTGCAGTCCTTGCCCCGAAAAACCTCCTCCAGCGGCGGGAGAATTCCCATATTGCTGCCCATCGGCTGGAAGTTGTGCGTCCAGGCGTTCGCGACGTACCACGCGAGCGCGCCCATCATCGTCGTCCTCGGGAGCGTAAGCGGCTTTTTTCCTTCGAGAATATCCGCGAGCGCTCTGCCCGCCGTTATGCCGCTTGCCGCGCTTTCGACGTAGCCCTCAACGCCCGTCATCTGCCCCGCGAAGAACACGTTCTTCGAGTCCTTGAGCATAAACCGCTCGTCAAGCAGCTTTGGGCTGCACAAAAATGTATTGCGGTGCATCACTCCGTACCGCGCGAACTCGGCGTTCTGAAGCCCCGGAATCATCGAGAAAACGCGCTTTTGTTCGCCGAATTTCAGATTTGTCTGAAATCCCACGATGTTGTACAGCGTGCCCTCGACGTTTTCCTTTCGCAGCTGCACCGCCGCGTAGGGGCGCTTGTCCGTCCGCGGGTCGATAAGCCCGACGGGCTTCATACAGCCGTATCTCACGCTGTCATAGCCGCGCTTCGCCAGAACCTCCACGGGCATACAGCCCTCGTAAACGCGCAGCCCCGCGCTCTCCTCCGGCTTGTCGAACTCCCGCAGCGGCGCGCTTTCGGCGTTTATCAGCGCGTTGTAAAACGCGTCGTACTCTTCCTTGTTCATCGGGCAATTGACGTAATCCGCGCCGCCCTTATCGTATCTTGACTGCTCGAACGCTATCGAAAAATCAATGCTCTCCGCCGTGACTATCGGCGCGGCGGCGTCGTAGAAGCTCAGATAATCGCCGCATTTTTCGCGGATCTTATCGGCGAGCGCGTCGCTTGTCAGCGGTCCGGTCGCGATTATCGCATTTTCCTCCGGGAGCTCCGTAACCTCCTCCGAGATCACCGTGATATTCGGGTGGCTTCTGACTATCCGCGTGACCTCGTCCGAGAACGCCTCGCGGTCTACCGCCAGCGCCCCGCCCGCGGGGACGGCTGTTTTCTCCGCCGCCTCGCAGATCACCGAGCCGAAGCGCCGCATTTCTTCCTTCAAAAGCCCGCACGCGCTGTCTACACGCGCGGCTTTAAGCGAATTCGAGCAGACAAGCTCCGCGAAGCCATTGTATTTGTGCGCGGGGGTGAACCTCGCGGGCTTCATCTCGTAAAGCTCCACCGAGATCCCGCGCCGCGCGAGCTGCATTGCCGCCTCGCACCCCGCAAGCCCCGCTCCGATCACGATCGCATTTTTTTGCTCCGTCATTTGCCCCCCTTGTCGCCCTTATCCAATGGGCGCTCGTAGGAGCAGCCGTCCTTCTGGCAGTAGATCTTCCCAAGCTTGCCCGTTTTCTTGAACCAGTCTCTTT
>JAIDPG010000154.1 GCA_029062865.1 Oscillospiraceae bacterium | reverse complement strand
GCGGCTTCGCGCCGCAGCACACAATGTCGTTCACGCACATTGCAACGCAGTCTATCCCTATCGTGTCGTGCTTATCCAAAAGCATCGCGACCTTCAGCTTTGTGCCGACGCCGTCCGTGCCCGAAACGAGCACGGGCTCGGTCATTCCGCTCAAATCAAGCTGAAACAGCCCGCCAAACCCGCCGATGCCCGAAATGCACCCCGGGATCTTCGTCCGCTCAACGTCCTTCTTCATCAGCCGAACGCTCTCGTAACCCGCCGTTACGTCCACGCCCGCAGCCTTGTAGCTTTCACTATAACTCTTCATATTAGCTCCTTATTTAAAAAAATTTCAAAATTCCGTCACCGATATCGCTCGTTGCTGCGCTTCGCTCCGCAGCGAGCGACGCCGCTGACGGAACCGGTCAAGATTTTCTACGAAAATATTGAAACTTTTTGAAATTTATGTCACCGCCGGATTGTTTTAGTATTTAATACGCCCTAATTTTCGCCGCTGTTTTGTTGCTTTTGCCCGTTACGCACCTTACTGTTCCGCAGGTTTGTTGCTTTTAGTCGGTACGCGCCTTAACTGCGCCGCCGGTTTATTGTTCTGTCGGATATGTTTTTTTATCACGAAAATAACATCAGCTTTCCAATTTCAACTGCCCGCCGTCAAGGTCCTCGTCGAACTTCATCTCAAACTTGTCCTTAGGGAACTCCTTGGGAACCTCAATCGGATACTCACCCGTAAAGCACCCTCGGCAGAACTCGCAGCCCGCGTTTTCCGCTATGCTTATCACGCCGTCCGTGCTTAAGAACCCTAAGCTGTCCACGCCGATGATTTGGGCGATCTCCTCCACCGTGTGCTTGTTCGCTATCAGGTTTTCCTTGCTGTCGATGTCAGTTCCGAAATAGCACTCCGAGATAAACGGCGGAGCGCTTATTCTCATATGTATCTCCTTAGCGCCAGCGTTTCGCAGCAGCTTTACGACCTTCGCGGAGGTCGTGCCGCGAACGATACTGTCGTCAACGAGAACCACGCGCTTGCCCTCGACCGTCTCTCTTATCACGTTCAGCTTGATTTTCACCGCGTTGTCGCGCATACCCTGCGTCGGCTGAATGAACGTTCTGCCAATGTATCTGTTCTTGATAAAGCCGACTCCGTACGGAATTCCCGAAGCCTGCGAGAACCCCAGCGCCGCGTCAAGTCCGCTGTCCGGGCAGCCGATGACCACGTCCGCCTCGACGGGGTGCTCTTTGGCAAGGAAATGCCCCGCTCTTAATCTCGCGTTATGTACGCTCGCGCCCTCTATCACGCTGTCGGGTCTCGCGAAATACACAAACTCGAACACGCAAAGCGAGCTTTTCTGTCCGCAATGCGTTTCAATGCTCTCAACGCCGTTCTCGTCGATTACGACGATCTCGCCCGGCTTGATATCGCGGACGAACCTCGCGCCGATGCTGTCAAACGCGCAGCTTTCGCTCGCGACAACATAGCCCTCGCCGTCAGGGAGCTCGCCCAGGCAGAGCGGTCTGAACCCGTGCGGGTCGCGCGCCGCGATGAGCTTCTTCGGCGACATCAGCACAAGCGAATACGCGCCTTTGATCTTATACATCGCCTTTTCAAGCGCCTCTTGAATCGAGTGACTTTCCAAACGCTCCCTTGTTATCGCGTAGGAAATCACCTCGGTGTCGCTTGTTGAGTGAAAGATCGCGCCGTTCATCTCAAATTCCTTGCGCAGATCCAGCGCGTTTATCAGGTTTCCGTTATGCGCTATCGCCAGCGCGCCCTTGATATGGCGCACTGTCATCGGCTGGCAGTTAGCGGTGTTGACGTTTCCCGTTGTTGAGTAGCGCACGTGACCTATCGCTATCCTGCTCTCCTCAAACTCGCTCAAAACGCGCTGCGTGAACACCTCATTTACAAGCCCCAAGCCCTTATGCGTCTTGAAAACGCCGCGCTCGTTTACGACGATGCCGCAGCTTTCCTGCCCGCGGTGCTGGAGCGCGTACAGCGCGAAATACGCCGATGTCGCCACGTCCGTGGGCTTGTTTGTGTAGATTCCGAAAACCCCACATTCCTCGTGAATACTTTTGAACATCTCGGTTTAACCTCGTTTCTACTTGTTCAAACACTATGCTTTATACTAATTTGTTTCACATTCTCCCCCTCGGGGGAGAATGTGAACTGTCCGCTTTTGATTCGCTTTATTTTCTCCCCGCTCCGGCGGGGAAAGCGTTTTACTTGTCACCAAAGATTCTTCTCATCATCTCGTTGTAAGCGTCCTCGACGCCGCCCATATCGCGGCGGAAGCGATCCTTGTCCAGCTTCTCGTGAGTTGTCGAATCCCAGAAGCGGCAGGTGTCGGGCGAGATCTCGTCCGCGAGGACGATCTCCCCGTGGAAGCGCCCGAACTCGATCTTGAAGTCGATAAGATCAACGTTTATCTCCTTGAAGAACTTCAGCATAAACTCGTTTACCTTGAACGCGTACTTTGAGATAGTGTCGATTTCCTCCTTCGTCGCGAGGTCGAGCGCGAGTGCGTAGTAATCGTTGATGAACGGATCACCGAGATCATCGTTTTTGTAGCTGAACTCCAGCGTCGGGCAAGAGAGCTTTCTGCCCTCCTCAATGCCGAGCTTTTTGGAAAAACTGCCCGCCGCGACGTTTCTTACGATAACCTCAAGAGGCACGATCTCAACCTTCTTGACGAGCGTTTCTCTGTCGGAGAGCTCCTCTACCAGATGCGTCGGAACGCCCTCCTTTTCCAACAGCCCGAACATATAATTCGTCATCTTGTTGTTGATAACGCCCTTGCCGACGATCGTGCCCTTTTTCTCGCCGTTGAACGCCGTCGCGTCGTCCTTGTAGTCCACGATTACGAGATCGGGGTTGCTTGTCGCGTATACCTTCTTTGCCTTGCCCTCGTAGAGCTGCGCGCCTTTAGTTACGTTTGCCATTTTAGTTACCTCCTAAAATACTATTTGTGAATTCTATGTTTTTTTCCCTGTTCTCCCCGCCTGCGGCGGGGAGAACATCAGGTTATTGTTTGCGGTTTTCCCCGCCGTCGCGTTACAACGCTTTAAGCTCCTCTTGAAGCTTCTTATCCTTTGCTTCAATTTGCGAGATCATATCCGCCTTTGCCTTAGCGAGCTTCTCCGCGAGCGCGTCGTCGGAGAGCGCAAGCATCTGCACCGCGAGTATCGCGGCGTTTTTTGCGCCGTCCACCGCGACAGTCGCTACGGGTATCCCCGACGGCATCTGAACAGTCGCGAGAAGCGCGTCCAAACCGTCGAAGTTTTTCGAGCTGCACGGGATTCCGATAACGGGCAGCGTCGTGTACGCCGCGATTACTCCCGCGAGGTGCGCCGCCATTCCCGCCGCGCAGATTATCGCCCCGAAGCCGTTTTCGCGTGCCTTAGCCGAAAACTCCGCAGCCGCCGCGGGCGTTCTGTGCGCCGACATTATGTGGCACTCATACTCCACGCCGTAGCTTTTCAGCTCCTCCAGCGCCTTCTTCACAACGGGCAGATCGCTGTCGCTGCCCATTATTACCGCAACTTTTTTTGATGACATAATTATCTTCCTTTCAAATAAAAATTAGCCGTATTTCAAATACAGCTAATTTCATATTTTATTTTTTTGTGCAAAAATTCCGTAAAAATCCGCCGAATATCCGAATTTAACGCGAATAACGCACATGTCAGACAACTCCCGTATGATTCTGGATAAGCTCAACCGAGCTATATTATTATTGTACATCATTTTAACGCGAATTGCAAGCGTTTTCTTGGATTTTTTTGATTTTTGATAAAATATATGAATTTTTCCACAATTTCACCGAAAATGTGTTCATTTTGCCGTTTTTATCTTCTGTCCGGGCGAATGAACGGCGATTCTATTGCTTCGCCGAGGAGAAGCCCGTATTTTTCGGGGCGGCGGTAGGCGTTGCCGTGGACTTCCGTTTCGCGGTACTTACGGAGCATTTCGAGATCAAGCTCCGCGATGTAAACTCCCTCCGCACCGCCCGCTTGGAGCAGGCACGTGTCGCGCGAGCCCGAAAGCTCCGGCAGGTAAGCCACGCCGTCGAACACGCTCGAATTGCCGTTGCAGTCGGGGACTGTCTCGGGATAATTGCACGTCGCGATCGCCGTCATATTTTCGTAAGCCCGCCCGCGGAGCTGCGAGAGGCGGTTTATCTCCATAGGGCACGCGTTCGGGACGAGAATAAGCTCCGCGCCCTTCAGCATCAGAATTCTCGCGCTTTCGGGGAATTCGCGGTCGTAGCAGATCATCGCGCCGACCTTCACCTCGCCCGCCGCGGTATCAAGCGAAGCGACGTAAAAATCCTCCCCCGCCGAGAGCTCGCGCTCCGCGCCGAAATCGCACGTGTGAACCTTTGAGTAAGCAAGCCGCCGCTCGCCGCGGCGGTCAAACAGCGCCAGCGAATTCCGCGGGTTTGCCGCGCCGAGCTTCTCCATAAACGTTATTCCGATCGCCATTTCGAGCTCCCGCGCTAGTTCTCCGAACGCGAGGATAAACTCGCTCTCCGAGGAGATCGCGTCGCGCTTCCACACCTCGGGCGGGCGGTCGTAAATATCATAGCCGCAGCTCCACATCTCGGGAAACAGCGCGATATCCGCGCCCTTTTCCTTAGCCTCACGGCAGGCGCTTATGCCCTTTTCGAGATTCGCTTCAAGTCCGCCGCAAGGCGCGATCTGCAAAAGAGCGATCTTCAGCTTGTTCATCGTGAATTCACCTCCTTTGATTTTTCCATATTTTTACATTTTTATACCAATCGAATGAGACCGGAATTATTGCACTGATCCTGATAAAGATCTTATGTTGCCTTTATAATAACATTTTTGCGGCGAAAAGTCAACCCTGCTTTCAAATAATTGTAAACGTTTTCAAAAAATTAGAACTTTTACTTTTATTTGTTATTGACAATCGGCGAATAAAGTGGTAAAATAGATACAAGATATAGTTTCGCTGTGAAAGGATTTTTTATGAAATTGAAAAAAATTGCCATAGGATTATTGGTTTGCGTCACTATGCTGGCAGGCTGTAAGGCTCAGTCGGAAATGCCGCCGCTTGACGAGGGCTCTTCCGTTACATACAGCTCGGCAAGTTCATCTTCAAGCAGCGTCGTTTCGACAACCGGCGGAACAAGCTCCGCTTCGGGAAATGCCTCGCAAAATTCCGCGCAAGACCCGGCACAAAGCACCGTTCAGGGCACTGTTAAGCCTGCCCAAAGCTCCGCGCCGCACGTACATGATTACGAGATAAAGGAATATGTCGAGCCGACCTGCTTCAGGGACGGTCATAGCAATTATACCTGCAAATGCGGCGACGGTTACATCACGGTTATTGAAGCGACGGGGCACAAATACTCCGTGAAAACGATCGAGCCCGACTGTGTGAACCAAGGCTGCACGCGCTACACCTGCGACGTTTGCGGCTACAGCTACGAAGAGAATTTCGTATCGCCGCTTGACCATAAATACGGGGCTTGGAAAACCGTGAAGGAAGCGACGACCTCATCCAATGGCGAGAATCAAGCGACCTGCTCGCGGTGCGGAAAAACGATATCCCAGCCTATTCCGCCGCTTCAGCCTGCCGTTACCTTCGACGATTTCACCTCGGAGGTCGTTCGGCTTGTGAATATCGAGCGCGCAAACTACGGGCTTTCGCCGCTTAGCGAAAGCTCCAAGCTCGGCGATTTCGCGCAGACGCGAAGCCAAGAGATCATCGATCTCTTTGATCACACGCGCCCGAACGGCAACAGGGCGGTCAAAGACGTTCTCGCTCTCGGCGGGCTGCGCACCTGCGGCGAGAATATCGCAATGGGTCAGCCGACGCCCGAGGCGGTCGTAGACGCCTGGATGCACTCCGAAGGACACCGCAAGAATATTCTTACCGCGGATTTTACGATGATAGGCGTGGGCTGCAGCTATGGCGGCGGAACTTATTACTGGGTCCAGGTTTTCGGGGGCTGATCTTTCAATCGCTTTTCCCCGCCGAAGGAAGAAAACAGAATAAACTCAGATCAAGCTAAAGGAGAATAAAAAGATGCCTTTAGTCGTTATTTTAAGTGCGATTTCCGCGGGGATCTTCTCCGCGCTGACGATCACGGAAATATCGCAGATCTGGATAATTCCCGTGAGCTTTGCCGCGGGAGTTGTGGGATTTTCGCTGCTTTATTGGTTCGCGCTTTGGCTGACGTGCTTTTTCATTCCCGTCAAGCCCGATGAATTCCGATATGACAAGCCGTCAAAACTCCATTTGTTTCAGCTGAATATGGCGTATTGGTTCGTGATCACGGCGGCGCGGATAAAAGTCCACGCGTCGGGGCTGGAAAAAATCCCCGAAAGCGGGCGGTTTTTGTTCGTTTCAAATCACCTGTCAAGATTTGACAATATGGTGGAGTGCGTGACGCTTTGGAAGAAGCCGCTCGCGTTTATCTCAAAGCCGTCGAATTTTAAAATCCCTATCGGGCGGCATCTGATGACGCGCTGCTGCTATGTCTCAATAGACCGCGAAAGCCCGAAAAACGCGATGAGATCGATCAATCGCGCGGCTGATTTGATTAAATCCGACGCGGTTTCGGTCGGGGTTTTCCCGGAGGGTCACCGCGGAAGATCCTACGATTTGCAGGAATTCAAGGCGGGGTGCTTTAAAGCGGCTTCAAAATCCGGCTGCCCTATCGTCGTCGCGACGATCTGCGGCACGGAAAAGGTCCACAAGCGCTTCCCTTTCCGGAGAACGCACGTATATTTCGATATTCTGGAAGTAATCGAAGCAAAGGAGAAAACCGCCGAGCTTTCGCCGAAAATCAGGGAAATAATGCAGAATAATTTAGACAGATTTAAGGAGCGTAACAATGATTAAAGTGCTGTACAATTCGCTTGCCGACAACCACCACGGCGAGGAAAACGCCGCGAAAATCAAGAAGCTTTCGGGCTATGAGGACGCTGAATTCGTCGATTTGATCAAAGCCGATCTGCGCGAGATTTTGTCTCGGAGTGATGACAAGATCGTCCTCGCGGGAGGCGACGGAACTATTCACTTCTTCATAAACAAGTTCGGCGGCAAAGTGCCGGAGCACCCGCTCTACTACTTCCCGACGGGCAACGGCAACGATTTTAAAAATGACATCAAGGAGCACGACAGCGACGAGGTCGTTTTGCTTAACGACTATCTGAAAAATCTCCCGACCGTTTCCGTCAACAACTGCAAGAAGATTTACTTCCTAAACGGCATCGGCTACGGCATTGACGGCTACTGCTGCGAGGAGGGCGACAGGCTCAAAAAGCAGACGACAAAGCCGATAAACTACGCGGCGATAGCTATTAAGGGAATTCTCGGAAAATTCAAGCAGCGCAACGCCGTTGTGACGGTTGACGGCGTGGAGCATAAGTACAGTCACGTCTGGCTCACGGCGACGATGAACGGGCGGTTTTACGGCGGCGGCATGAACATCGCGCCCGCGCAGGACAGGCTCAACACGGAGCGGAAGCAGTCGGTTGTCGTGTTCCACTGCAAAAGCAAGCTGAAAACGCTTATGGTGTTCCCGTCGATTTTCAAGGGCAAGCACGTCGAGCACAAGAAGATGGTCGAGGTGCTTACCGGGCACGAGATAACCGTAGCGTTCGACCGCCCCACGCCGCTTCAGGTGGACGGGGAGACTTATCTGAACGTCAGCCATTATTCGGTTGAGGCAAAACAGACGGAAAATGTCTGAAAAATAACCCCCCGCTTGTATGAAAAGCGGGGGATTTTGTTATATGAAAAAAATGTCGAAGAGTGTATATTTTTCTCCAAGTAGTAAAAAATACTTTCAGCGGTTTTAACTGCATCAGAAAAAATATTTTGGAGGAATTGATATATGAAAGCAACGGGCATAGTCCGCAGAATAGACGATTTGGGAAGAATCGTAATACCGAAGGAGATCCGCCGCACAATGAGGATCCGCGAGGGCGATCCGCTGGAAATTTATACCAGTCCAGACGGAGAGGTCATCTTCAAGAAATACTCCCCGATCGGGGAGATAAGCTCCACCGCTTCGCAGTACGCCGACGTTCTGTCAAAGGTCGGCGGCAGACCCGCCGTAATCTGCGACCGCGACCACGTTATCGCGGTTTCGGGAATCAGTAAGAAGGAGGTCATCGAGCGGCGCGTTTCGGGCTCGCTTGAAGATCTTATCGAGCAGCGCAAGAACTACGTTCTCCGCGACAGCGACCAGCAGCGTTTAAACCCTATCGAGGGCGTTGACCGCTACGCCGTGGCTTGCTCGCCGATCCTCGCTTCGGGCGACGTAAACGGCGCGGTAATTATGCTGAGCTCCGACAACGAAAACGACACCGCCACCGCCGAACAGTCCGCGCTTGTCCAAGCCGCGGCTTTGTACTTCGGAAAGCAGATGGAAGAGTGAAAAAATCCCCGCCTTTGGCGGGGATTTTATAATTTACAACGGATAATTTCGGTGCGCCGATTTGCGGCGATACAAAAACTTCCCCCGCAGAGCGGGGGAAGTTTTAAATACGCGCGCGAAACGCGCGTTATTTTAAGGTCGCAAAAACCGCTCCAAAATTGTCAATTGTACATTATACATTGTCAATTCCGAAAAAGGTACTTGTTTTTTTGAGAGGGTTGTGCTACAATATAGTTAGATTTTGTGTAGAAAAGGATGAGAGATATGAAGGATCTTACGCGCGGCGAGCCGCTTCGGCTTATCGCGATGTTTGCCGTGCCGGTTTTGCTTGGAAATCTTTTCCAGCAGCTGTACAGTCTGTCCGATATTATGATAATCGGAAAAAATCTCGGCAACGATTCCATTGCGGCAGTGGGCGCGTCCGTGCCCGTTGTGTCGCTTATGATAAATATCATAAACGGCTTGGTGAACGGGTTCGGGATAATCGTCGCGAAGAACTTCGGCGCTGGGGAGCTCGACGAAATGCGCCGCACTATCGCGCGTATGCTGACGTTTTCGGCGGCAGTGACGGCGTTGCTGATAATCGCGGCGACTGTGTTTATAAACCCGCTGCTGACGGCGCTTGACGTGGAGCAGGACATCTTCGCGGAGGCGCGGAGCTATTTATTTGTCGTGGCGATCGGCTTGGCGGTGACGCTGCTTTATAATTTCGAGGCGGGAATCCTCCGCGCGGTGGGAGATACGGTTGTGCCGCTGGTTATTCTGGTGATTTCGACGGTGCTCAACATCGTGCTGGATCTGCTGTTGGTTGCCGTTTTTAAGGCGGGAGTGATCGGGGCGGCGGCGGCAACGGTGGCGGCGCAGGCGATCTCTGCCGGGGTGTGTCTTGTGTATTTGATAAAAAAACGCCCGATGCTTCTGGTCGGAAAAAAGGACTTCAAATTCACCGCGCAAACCACGGCGGAGCTGCTCTCCTCGGGGCTTGGAATGGCGCTTATGTTTTCAATTGTGGATATGGGCTCGGTGATACTCCAGAACGGGATAAACGGCTTTGGGAAGGATATTATAACGGCGCACACGGCGGCGCGGAAGATCTTTTCGCTGACGATAATGCCGTACTCGGCGGTAAGCGCGACGATGGTTACATACTGCTCGCAGAATCGCGGCGCGGGGAAATATTCGCAAATACGGCGCGGGATATTTTACGGGCTGGCGATCATGGCGGCGTGGTCGACGATAGCTCTTGTCACGATAAATCTTGCGGGCGATTTTCTGGTAGGATTGATAATAAGCGCCGACGGCGAGAACAGCCGCGCGATCATCGACACCGGAGCCTTGTATATAAGGTGGGCGGCGCCGTTTTACTACGCGCTTTCCGCGCTGCTTGCTTTGAGAAGCGTGCTTCAGGGCTTGGGAAGGAGCTTAGTGCCGATCATTTGCAGCGTTATTGAGCTTTCCTGGAAGATAGTAACGGTGGCGGCGATGATTCCGCTTTTCGGCGGCACAAACGGCAAAGCGGGTAAGACTATTGAGGAGATAGGCGGCTATTTCGGCGTGGTGATCTCCGAGCCGATAATCTGGACGGTCTGTGCCGTTATCATCGGGATAATCGCGGCAATTACCTTGCATAAGCTGCCGAAAACAGATCAAAATTACGGCGGCGCATAAATTTCAAAATTTCTTCCAAATCCACCGACTCGCATTAACATAACAAGACCGCATAAATTTCAAAAAGTGTCAGGATTTTTGACCGGTTCCGTCAGCGGTGCCGTTCTGCGCGGAGCGAAGCGCAGCGCGGAACGGCATCGGTGACGGAATTTTGAAATTTTAAATTTAAATAAGGAGTTAAAGATGATCAAAGAATTAACGGCAAAGCTAACGGAAAATATTTCCAAAGCGATCCGCGGAAAGGACTCGCAGATAGAGCTGGTGTGCGCAGCGATGTTCGCGGGCGGGCACGTGCTGCTGGAGGACGTTCCTGGTACGGGCAAGACGCTCCTCGCGCGGTCGCTGGCGCGGTCGGTGGGCGGGGAGTTCCGAAGAATTCAGTTCACGCCGGACTTGCTGCCGTCGGACATCACGGGAATTAAATTCTACAATATGAAAACGCAGGAGTTTTTGCTGCGAAAGGGTCCGGTTTTCGCAAATGTTCTGCTCGCGGACGAGATCAACAGAGCAACTCCGCGGACGCAGTCGGCGCTTTTGGAGTGCATGGAGGAGCGCCAGACGACGATCGACGGTGAGACAATGCGGCTCGACGCGCCGTTTTTCGTCATCGCGACGCAAAACCCCGCGGAGATACAAGGAACGTACCCGCTCCCCGAGGCGCAGCTCGACAGGTTTATGATTAGATTAGCGCTCGGCTATCCCGACAGGGATGAGGAGATCGCCGTAATCGGCGGTGCGGCTTCTTTCGGGGCGGAGGAAAAGCTTTCGGCGGTTTGCTCGAGCGCGGATATTCTCAAGGCACAGGACGAGGTGAACGCGTGCAGGGCAAACGAGGCGGTCTGCGGCTACATCGCGGATATCGCCGCCGCGACGCGCCGCCACGCTTCGGTAAAGCTCGGGCTCTCGACAAGAGGCGCGGCGGCTCTTAAGCGTATGAGCTGCGCCCTCGCGGCGATAGACGGAAGAGACTGCGCGACACCGCAGGACGTTAAGAAAGCCGCGCCTTACGTAATCCCGCATCGGCTTATTTTCAAGAGCGCGGCGCGCGGAGACGTTATCGGGCAAATTCTCGATACCGTGCCGGTTCCCACGGAGAATTGACGGAGAGTGCGCCATGAACCTTATCGGAATGGTTTTGATTCTCGCGGCGATAGTAGCGGCGGAGTTTTTCCTGTACGAAAAGCTCGGCTTCAAAAACGTCACGTACACGATAAAAATAAGCGTCTCCGAGGCGTATGAAAACGACGAGATCGAGATTATAGAAGAGATCGACAACGCCAAGCGCCTGCCGCTTGTGTGGGCAAGAAGCGAGATAAGCTGCTCGCCGTATCTGAGATTTAAAGGACAAAATCCCGAAAACAAAAAGGATCGGAGCCTGCGCGGGCTTGTTTCGGGGATCTTCACGCTTAAAGGCTATCAGAAATGCCGCCGCGTGTGGAAGGTAAAGTGCGAAAAGCGCGGCATAATGACGATCGACAACGCGACTATTACGGTAAGTGACCTGTTCGGCTTGTCAAAGCGCGCGAAAATGTTCGAGGTGTCCGATTCCGTCCGAGTTCTTCCCGCGCCCGCGGATATGGAGGCGGGCGAGCTTTCGGGAAACACGTTTATCGGTGACATAAGCGTGCGGCGGTTCATGCTTCCCGACCCGTTTATGATCAGCGGCGCGCGGGAATATACGGGTCGCGAGCCGATGAACCGAGTTCACTGGGCGCAGACCGCCCGCTGCGGCAGACCTATGGTGTTCGACAACGAGTTCACGACCGAGCGCCGCGTGATGATCCTGATGAATATGCAGCGAAGCGAAACGCACGTTCAGCCGCTTTCGGATCACAATCTGGAGCTTCAGATAAAGGCGGCGGCGTTTGTGTTGGATCATTGCGAGAACTCGGGCTCGACGGAGTGCGCGCTTACGGCGAACACGGAAGCCGCGCTTTTGATCCCCGCAGCAAGCGGGTACGAGCACTCGCTGGGCGTTCTGCGGACGCTTGCGGAGCTTGAACCCACGTGCGGCGACTACGCCGACGTTTTCTTCGAGAGCTTAGACCTCAACGATTTCACGGACATAATTCTGATAACGCCGTTCGTCTCCGAGCGCCTGGGAGCGCTGCTTAACGCGCTCACACTGAAACGAAAAACCGTAAAGATCCTGACCGCTGGCTTGACCGACGGCGACGCGTTTGTTCCCAAAACGGCGGAGCTTCATATAATTCCACGATGATATTACAATGTACAATTGAAAAGAAGGGGGGGGGCAGATGAAAACAGCTTCAAAGATTTTTAAGGCGATTGCTCTGATAGGTAAGCTTTCGACGCTGTTTCCGTTTGCCGTAATGATCCTCTCGCTGGGAGGGGAAGAACCGGATTTT
>JAIDPG010000153.1 GCA_029062865.1 Oscillospiraceae bacterium | reverse complement strand
ATTTATTCGGTGAACATTCCGATTTTTCTAAATTTTTGATAACGGCGCTCCAGAAGCTCGTTTTTGTCGACCTTTTTAAGCCTCGAGACCGCGTCTACAAGATACTCGTAAATGCTGTCAGCGACCTGCGCGGGTGCATTTTGCGCGCCGCCCTCGGGCTCCTTGATTATCTTGTCACACACGCCGAACTTTGTCAGATCGTCAGCGGTTATCTTTAATATCTCGCACGCTTCCTTTTCCTTCGAGCCGTCCTTCCAGAGGATAGACGCCGCGCCGCGCGGAGAAATTACGCTGTAAAGCGAGTTTTCGAGCATCGCGAGCTCGTCGCAGACTGCCATTGCAAGCGCGCCGCCGCTTCCGCCCTCGCCGAGGATCACCGAGATAACGGGCGTGTTCAGCGTCATAAACTCGTAGAGATTGCGCGCTATCGCCTCGCCCTGTCCGCGCTCCTCCGCCTCAATTCCGCAATAAGCGCCGGGCGTATCGACGAAGCAGATCACGGGTCTGTGGAACTTCTCCGCCTGCTTTGCTAAACGCAGCGCCTTTCTGTAGCCCTCGGGGTGCGGCATTGAGAAGTTTGTTTTCTTATTCTCATCTAAATCGCGCCCCTTGACCTGCGCTAAAACCGTCACCGCGGTATCGGACAAATAGCCTATACCGCCGATTATCGCCGCGTCATCGCCGTAATATCTGTCCCCGTGGAACTCCATAAACCGCGTGAAGATCGCGGGGATATAATCGTTCACCGTAGGGCGGCCCTTGCCGTGAACTATCGCCATTCTGTCCCAAGCCGTTAAATTAGCCATGTTTAGTATTCTCCCATTTAAATATCGTCCTCGAAATCGGACTTTCGCCGTGCTTCATTATATTATCGATAATTTGCTCCAGACCTTTAAGCTGCTCCTCATTATCGGCAGCCGCCGTCACCATCATATCACGAGACGGAACCGCGAAATAGAAATCGCCGCCGTACTGCTCGCCGATAGTGTTCATAACATTCAGCAGAAGTATGCTGCTCGCCTCAAAATTTCCGCCGCAAATAACTCCCCAGCCGCCGTAATTCCCCCGCTGGATACGGAACTCTACGTCGTTCCACAAATTATCGCACGCGATTTCGTACAGCTCGTCCTCGGTCATTCCCTCCGGCAGCATCGAATACAGCGCCATTGTAAACTGCTCGCCCGTATCAAAAACGTAAAACACACCGACGTCCTCGCCGAAAACGTGCCACGGAAAGTCCTCGCCTATCGGAAATCTTCTTCCCTCCTGCCCGTTTTGCGCGAACGCCGTGATATACTGCGTTTCGCCGTCGCTCGCCACGGACTTTATCCAAGGATAGACCTTGTTCATATCAAACATCGCGTATCACCTAGCGGTCGTTTCCTTAGGGAACCCGTGAAGCTTCAGCACATTTGACAGCGCCTTTCGCATCATTCCTCGCTCCACTATCATATCCACGAAGCCGCAGTCGAGCTGGAACTCCGCGCTTTGGAAATCATCGGGGAGACGCTGGCGGATCGTGTCCTGGATAACTCTGCGCCCCGCAAATCCTATAAGCACCTTCGGCTCGGCGATGATAATATCCCCGAGGCTCGCGAACGACGCCTCAACGCCGCCCGTTGTCGGATCGGTGAGCACCGTTATGTACAAGCCGCCCGCGTCGCTGTGGCGCTTTACCGCGCCACTTGTTTTAGCCATTTGCATGAGTGAGATGATCCCCTCCTGCATTCTCGCGCCGCCCGAAGCCGTGAACATAACTACCGGCAAGCCGCGCTCCGTCGCGTATTCAAACGCCCGCGTGATCTTCTCGCCGACGACGCTGCCCATACTCGCCATCATAAAGTGGCTGTCCATAATTCCGAGAACGCACCGATAGCCGCGTATCGTGCACTCGCCCGTGACTATAGCCTCGTTCGTGTCGCACTGCCGCTTCATACTTGACACCTTTTCCTCATACCGCGGGAAGCCTATCGGGTTAAGCGACTGAAGCTCGCGGTCGAACTCGCGGAAGCTGCCCGTGTCAACGGTGAGCTCCAACCGCTCCTGCCACGTCAGCCGCGCGTGGTAATTGCACTTCGGGCAGACCTTTATCGCCCGCTCAAACTCCTCGTTATAAACAACATTGCCGCATCTCGGGCACTTAAACAACAAATTCTGCGGAATTTCGACGCTTTTGCTTTTGTTGTTTGAATTTGAAGCCGGGCGCGAATCGTCCACGAACCGATTTTTAACGACCTTGAAAAGATCCTCAATTGAAGCCATTTTTACTCCCCCAATTGTTTATTTTCCGTTTCTCCCCGAAGCCGCGAAGCAAGCAACGAGCGTTCGCGCGTAGCGCGAATGCCGTTGCGTTGAACAAACGGCAAAGCCGTTTGTTCAACCGCGCCGCGGGCGGGGAGAAATGGGATAATCAAATATAATCAGCCTTCCATAATATCCGTTCTGTTGAGGAAACCGTTGTCGAACTCGCCGCGCTCAAAATTCTCGTTTCTGAGCAGCCGCAGGTGGAAGTCGATGTTTGTTTCCACGCCGTCGATAATGAACTCCGACAACGCGACGCGCATTTTCGAGACAGCGTCCTCCCTGTTCTCGCCCTTGACGATTAGCTTTGCTATCATGCTGTCGTAATACGGCGGGATCTCATAGCCCGCGTAGACGGCGCTGTCGATTCGCACGTTGAAGCCGCCGGGCACGTGTATCGAGCGTATCGTTCCGGGGCACGGACGGAAGCCGTTTTTCGGGTCCTCTGCGTTTATTCTGCACTCGATAGCGTGACCCGTCACCTTAACGTCGTCCTGCGTGAACCAGAGCTTTTCGCCGCCCGCTATTCTTATCTGCGCCTTTACGAGGTCGACGCCCGTTACGAACTCCGTCACGGGATGCTCGACCTGTATTCTCGTATTCATCTCCATAAAATAGAAATTCCTGTCCTTGTCGACAAGGAACTCTATCGTGCCCGCGTTGCGATAGCCGCAAGCCTTTGCCGCCGCGACTGCCGCCGCGCCCATTTTCGCGCGGAGCTCCTCCGTCATGATAGGGCTGGGGCTTTCCTCAAGGACCTTTTGATTGCGCCGCTGGAGCGAGCAGTCGCGCTCGCCGAGATGCACTACGTTCCCGTAATTGTCCGCGAGCAGCTGAACCTCGATATGGCGCGGGTCTACGACGAATTTTTCTATATACAGATCGCCGTTGCCGAAGCAAGCCGAAGCCTCCGCCTGCGCCTCAGCGAACTTCGCCTCGAGTTCCTCCTCGGTGTCGACTCTGCGTATTCCGCGTCCGCCGCCGCCAGCCGTTGCCTTTACCATAACGGGATAGCCGATCTCGCGGCAGAGCTTCTTCGCGGTCTCGATATCGGGAACGATGCCGTCCGAGCCCGGAATTACCGGAACGCCCGCGTCGATCATCGTTTGTCGGGCGCTCGCCTTGTCGCCCATGCCGTCCATCGTTTCGGGAGTAGGACCTATGAACGTTAT
>JAIDPG010000152.1 GCA_029062865.1 Oscillospiraceae bacterium | reverse complement strand
GATCTTCGCGCGGTTTTCCTCGCGGAGAAGCGGCTTCAGCGCGAGCAGGAAGCGCTCGTTGTCGTCGGGCTGGTTGCGCGTCTCAAACAGCGCGAGCATCTTTATCAGCATCTCTGGGTCAAGCCCCGAGAACAAGCCGTCTTTTTGTCCGCAATCGTTTTCGCTCTCCATATCGCTTTCATTTTCGCTCTCGTCGTCGGCGAGCGCACGGAGCAGCTCCTCGATATTATCCATAACACCGCCGCTCCTTTCGCGAAATTTTCTGCTTTTTGTTATTTCTCGTTAAGCACGCGCATGACCTCTTTCGGATCTGACGCGTTTTTCAGCTTCTTAACAAGCTCCTCGTTCGATAAGATCTCGCGGAGCTTTGCTTTGTCCGATTTAGAGAGCCCGGACGTAAGAGACTTCATATCGCCGTTTTCCAGCGTCTTTTTCAGCTTGTCGGGCGAGGTGCCGAGCTTCTCGCTCGCCGCGGAGATCAGCTTTTCAAAATTCTTTTCGTTCATAATAAACTCCTCCTCATAATAAATTATGTAAAAATATACAAAAAAATTTCCAAATCCCCTTTATTTTTTTGGATAAGTGTGCTATAATAGAATTAGCGTTAAAAATACGTCGATTTAAGTTCTTGCTGCAGAAATAAATCGACGGTTTCCTACCAATAGCAGCCGCATACCCTCAGACCAATCAAAAATAAAAAAGCAGAAAAACTGCGGAAAGGCGGAAAATATGAAAATTCTTGTCGTAGCTGATACTCACAAAAACTTTGAGGTGCTCGATCTCTGCGTGAAGAATAATCCCGACGCGGATATGATCATTCATCTGGGCGACGGCGAGCACGAGTTCGACGATATCCGGAGAATGTACCCGCAAAAGGCGATGATCTACGTCGGCGGAAACACCGACTTCGGCAATCACGAGAACACACACATCGCGAAGGTCGGGGATTATAAGATCTTCTGCTGCCACGGGCACATGCACGGCGTTCACGAGGGGCTTGCAACGCTTGTCGCCGCGGCGAAGAACACCGGCTGCAACATCGCGCTGTACGGGCACACGCATCTCTACAGGACAGAGGTCGTGGACAACGTTTACGTAATGAACCCCGGCAGCCTCGATTCCCCGCGCAATCACAACAAGCCGACGTTCGGGCTTATCGAGATAACCGACGACAAGCGGATCAAGATGAACATAGTCACGTTTGAAATTCAATAAAACCCGAAAATGCCGAACATAATTAAACTCGACGAGGTCGATTCCACAAACAGCTACATGAAAGCGCATTTAAGCAAGCTTTGTGACGGCGACGTTGTTACGGCGCGGCTTCAGACCGCGGGGCGCGGGCGGCTCGGACACGAGTGGGCTGCGGACGAGGGAATGCTGCCGCTGTCGATCTTACTTAAAAACCCGCCTGAGCGCGAGAATATCACGGCGCGGGTGGGGCTTGCGGTGTGCGAGGCACTTAAGGAGCTCGGCGAAATCTCGGCGTTTATAAAATGGCCGAACGATATTATAATCGGCTCACGCAAGGTCTGTGGTATTTTATGCGAGAGCGCGGCGTTTGGTGACAATTTCTGCGTTATCGTCGGCATCGGCGTGAACGTCTCGCAGACAGCAGAGTTTTTCGAAAACGCCAAGCTCCCGAACGCCGCTTCGCTGCTTATGCTTACGGGAAAAGCTCCCGAACGCGAAACGCTCACGGAGAAAATCGCCGAGCGCGTGAAGCTCCGCGCCGCGGCAAGCTTCGCGGAATGCTATGACGAATACAAGCCGCGCGTGATAAACCTCGGCAGGCAGGTGCGGATAATCTCCACTAAAGGCGAAAAGCTCGCCGAGGCGGTTGACATCTCCGAGAGCGGGTTTCTCGTTTGCAGGGACGAAAGCGGAACCTTTGAGGTGAGCTCGGGAGAGGTTTCAATTCGCGGGGCAAACGGATATTTCTGAACCCGCGGTGTTTCCTCCGCATACGGCGGGGGAAACACCGAAAAAACATTACTTTAACCGATTTTTCTCGTTGCCGACGGGAAAAACGTAGGAGAAAAAATTGATCGAAAACGAATTCAAAATAATGCTCACCGAAGCGCAGTACGAAAAGCTGCTCTCAAGCCGTGATTTTTCGACCGTCACGCAGGTGAATTATTACTACGACACGGGCGATCTGGAAATGTCCGCGCGGCACGTTACGGTGCGCGTGAGGGAGCTCGGCGGGAATTTTTATTTGCAAATGAAATTGCCGACCGAAAAGGCGCTTTCGAGGGTGGAGCTTGAAAGGGAGCTCGAAGCGCTTCCCGAAACGATTTCGGGGGAGATGCTGAATTCCCTTGCACAGGGAGATTTTCCCGATGTCAAAATGCTGGGCTCGCTGAAAACAACGCGGAGCGTTTGGAAGTTCGACGGCGGCGAGATCGATCTGGATAAGAGTGAGTATTTCGGGAAAGTCGATTTCGAGGTAGAGATAGAATTCACAAACGAGCAGAACGCGCGGAAAGTCCTCGGCGAGATAACGGAGCTCCTCGAAATAAAGCCGAGCGCCGAGGTCTGCGCGGGAAAGATACGGCGGTTTCTCGTGGAATACAAAAATCAAAATCCGTAAATAATTCACGTGAGGTGAAATGATATAATGAAAATAAATTGGAACAGAAAATACACGACCATCGCGGTTTACGCGCTTTCAGTTATTATCGTGTCGATTTTGTTTGTGGTGCTGGTGTTTAAGTTCAACAGCTTCAAGCAGACGTTCTCGTGGGTGGGGGGCATCGCAGCGCCGCTTATCTGGGGCATCGCTATAGCGTATATCCTCAACCCGCTGATGATGTATCTTGAAAACAAGATCTTCGGGAAATTCAAAGCTAAGCATCCGCAGGAAAAACCTAAGGATAAGCCTAAAGCCAAAGCGGACAAGGCTATTTCCAAAGGGAAAAAGGTTGTCAAAAAACTGGAGAAGATCGCCGCGCCGCCCGAAAAACGCGCCCGCGCGAGAAAGGTCATCGCGAGGAGCGTTTCGCTGCTGCTGACGTTCGTGCTTTTCTTCGCGGTAATCATCGGCATCGGGGTGGCTATCGTGCCTAGCGTTGTCAACAGCGTTATCTCCCTTGCGCAGAACATGGGCGAATATATCGGTAAAATCGAGGCATGGGCAAAGGACGTGTTTGAAAACAAGCCCGATGTGCTCAACGCGATTTTGGGCGAGGTCGACAGCATAAACGACGTCATCTCGAAATTCGCCGATAAGCTGGAGCCCATGGGCAAAAACATCTGGGACAACGCCGTCGGATTTTTGGGCGGGTTCCTGTCCGGGCTTAAAAACGCGCTTCTCGGCTTTATCATCGCGGCTTATCTGCTGTTCAGCAAGGAGCGTCTTATGGCGCAGATGAAGAAAATGGTCTGCGCGTTTATGCGCCCCGCGCGCGCCGACAGCTTTCTGCATATATGCTCAAAAAGCAACCACATCTTCAAACAATATATAATAT
>JAIDPG010000151.1 GCA_029062865.1 Oscillospiraceae bacterium | reverse complement strand
TTTCAAAAATGTGTCCGGAAGGTCGGCAAGCCGACCTACCTAATTTTGCGAAGCAAAATTATGACCGGTTCCCTCAGCGTAGCGCAGCGGAGCGCGAAGCGCGGAGCGAGCATACGGTGAGGGAATTTTGAAATTTTCAAAATAAGAAAGAATTTTGAGATTTTTTTAAATAAGGGGGTGAACTTTCTTGTTTAATATTTTAGTCGCCGACGACCAAGCGAACATTCGCCGCTTGTACGAATACACTCTCCAGAAGGAGGGTTACCGCGTGTTCACGGCGGAAAACGGCGAGCGGGCGCTGGAGGTCATCGCGGAGCAGCATATAGATCTGATGATCCTCGACGTGATGATGCCGAAGCTCGACGGCTACGGCACACTGAAGGCGCTGCGCGAGGGCGGGAATGACGTGCCCGTGCTGATAATCACGGCGAAGGACACGAGCGAGGATATGCGGCGCTCGTTTATGCTCGGCACGGACGACTTTCTCGTAAAGCCCGTCGACGAAATGGAAATGCTTCTGCGGATAAAGGCGCTTTTGCGGCGCAGCAAGATAAGCGAGGAGCAGCGGCTGACGATCGGAGAAACGGAGCTTGTTTACGACTCGTTCACGGTAGTGCGCGGCGGCACGGAGACGGTTCTCCCGCGCAAGGAGTTTCAGATCCTGTTCAAGCTGCTGTCGTTCCCCGGCAAGACGTTCACGCGGCAAAATATTATGGAGGAGTTCTGGAGTATGGACAGCGACAGCGAGGCGCGAACGGTGGACGTTCACATCAACCGCCTGCGCGAGCGCTTTAAGGACAACCCCGATTTTTCGATAGTTACCGTGCGCGGGCTGGGATACAAAGCAATCAAAAACAATTGAAAACGTATAATTTAGTATTGACAATTTTTGTGCCGCCTGCGGCGGCGATATTTGATTGTATTACAGTTGAGATGTTTTCGCGGTTTGCGATATGCGGCTAAGAATACGCGAGGTGTGAAATGTCGGTTCAGGCGAGCTTATGGGTGTATTTGGGCGAGTATCGTATTATGGATATAGTCGGCGTTTATCTGAAACAAGGAATGAGCGTTTTTGACCGCGATAACCGCGCGTATATTGTCACGTCCGACGATTATGACTGGGAGCATTTGTCCATAACGTTTGACGAGCTTAAGGGCATTATCGAGGATAAGGAACGCAGGGGTTCGCCCGTTTGTATCTCGCTTTACGAGAACGGCGAACCGGTCACGAACCTGCTAAAAGACACTTCGGACAAGCTTGGTATCGGTATCGCCTGCGATATCAACAGAAGAACGCTTGACAGCGGCAAATGGCGGCGGTATACCGACGTTAATTATTATATCGAAAAATTTGTTGAGCCCTTGGAAGTGGACGGGTTTGCCGTTCAAGGGTTTGAATTCCGGGAGCTGCGGTGATCTTATGAATAGAAAACGCCTATATAAAAAATATATTTCCGATGTGGCGTTGGACATTTCCTGCGATGATGCGTTTCGGGAAAAGCTTGCCGCCGCGCCGTATGGAATGCGCTTTGAGGTATCCGCGAAAACCGCTTCGCAATGCGAGTATTTGCGCGAGGCTTTTGAGAGAGGTCTTGTTTATTACGTCACAAAAGTTCACGCCGATCAAATACGGGAGAAGTTTGACGAGGGCTTGGTGATTTTCAAGTTCACGGCAAGTGAGTATACCGATGTCGTGAAATATACGGGGAACAATTTCGGAGATTATAAATTGAGGTAATTATATGGAAGTCAGAAAGTATACGCCCGCCGACCTGCCCGCAATGATAAAAATCTGGAACGAGGTAGTTGACGAGGGCAACGCGTTCCCGCAGGAGGAATTTCTTGATGAAAAAACGGGCGCGGAATTCTTCGCGGGGCAGAGCTATTGTGGAGTTGCCGTTGACGAGAACGGCGTTTGCGGGCTGTATATCCTCCACCCGAACAACGTCGGTAGGTGCGGGCATATCTGCAACGCGAGCTACGCGGTGAGCCGTGAAAAGCGCGGGCATCATATCGGCGAAAGGCTGGTTCTGAACTGCCTCGCCGAGGCGAAAAAACTTGGCTTCGGTGTTCTGCAATTCAACGCCGTCGTCGCGACGAATATTCACGCGCGGCATTTGTACGAGCGGTTGGGCTTTACGCAGCTCGGGACGATACCGAAGGGCTTTCGCTTGAAGTCGGGGGAGTACGAGGATATTTGTCCTTATTTCAAGTTATTGTAACGGAGAATCAGCGATGAAGGAAAAGAAAAATCCATTCAAGGTCGTAAACCGCCTCGGAATGAAGTGGACTATAATCTCCGCGATAATCATTCTCGGCTCTGATATACTGACGTTCTCCGCGACGCTTATCATCGGCTATCTCGCGGGCGGCGAGAGCAACACGACTTCGGTGCTCGGCTCGATGTTCGCGAGCGTTCTCGTCGGCTCGCTGTTGGCGTTCGTCATCGCGAACAATATCCTGAAGCCGCTTTCCGAGCTCGTTAAGGCGACGCGCCGCGTGACGAACGGCGACTTCAACGTCACGCTGGAGATCGGCTGGTCGGAGCGTCACACGATCAAAGAGCTCCGCGAGCTCATCCAGAACTTCAACGAAATGACGGAGGAGCTTCGCAACACGGAAATGTTCCGCAACGATTTTATCTCGAATTTCTCCCACGAGTTCAAAACGCCGCTTGTCTCGATACGCGGCTTCGCGAGGCAGCTTCACGAGGGAAACCTCACCGAAGAGCAACAGCGGGAGTTCTCGAAAATAATCCTCGATGAGACGGAATATCTGTCCGTTTTGTCGCAAAATACTCTGCTGATCACAAATCTCGAAAACAAGGATATCATCACCGAGAAAACGGATTTTCCGTTGGACGAGCAGCTCCGCGATTGTATGATTCGCCTTGAGCCGCAGTGGTCGGCGAAGAATATCGAGATTGAAATGGAGCTTGATGAAATCAGGTTTTTCTGGAACGAGACGCTTCTTGCGCACGTCTGGAACAACCTGTTCGACAACGCCGTGAAATTCACGCCGGAAAACGGCTCGCTTTCCGTTTCGCTGAAGCGCGAGAACGGTTTGATAATCGTTCGTGTAAAGGACAGCGGCTGCGGAATTCCCGAGGACGCGCTGCCGCACATTTTCGAGAAATTCTACCAGGCGGACGCTTCCCACGCGACCAAAGGAAACGGCTTGGGACTGCCGCTTGTGAAGAAGATCGTCGAGCTTTGCGGGGGCGATGTTTCGGTAAGCTCCGAGGTCGGAACGGGCACGGAATTCACCGTGGAATTGAGGGATAAGCGATGAAAAGCAACAAGAGTATGCAGACACTTTTATTAAAGGGCGGCGAGCTTTCTCCGAGCGATTTCACTCTTACCGAAAAGCGCATAGAAAAGCTTTTCAAGGACTTGAAGCACGAGAACGGCTGCTTGTTTCTCGCGACGCACAACGGGAAGGCGAACGACGGCAACATCACGGACAAAACGGAATTTGAAGCGTGGTACAACGAGGTATTGATAAATTCGCTGTTCCCGAAAAAGCAGATAATGCCCGCGTTCGCGATGCAGTTTTTCGCGCAGTTCAACGCGCGATTGCAGTCCGAATTTGATGAAAAGATCTGCGCGATAATGTCAGAGGACGACGGGTGCTGGACGTATCGTTTTCACATTGTCCGCGAGGGCGGGCTTTGGATAAGCGAGGACTTGGAAAAGTTTGCGCAGCCCGTTATATATGATGTATTTTGATAAGATCAACACTATGGCGATGACATAAATTTCAAAAAGCGTCAAGATTTTGCGAAGCAAAATCTTGACCGTTTCCCTCAGCGGAGCGAGCATACGGTGAGGGAATTTTGAAATTTAAATTTAAATAAGGAGAAGTAAATGACGGCGTTTGACAAGCTGAAGGCGGCACTCGGAAGCTATAAAATCGTGAGGAAATTCGAGGAAAAGCTGCTGCTCGGCAGCTTGAAGCTCGACGGCGGGCGGCTTGACATTCGGCGGTACAGAGTCGCGGAGCTGCCGCGAAGCATAGAGAACATTCCGTGCGTGATTTTGTTTCCGAACACGGAAAATCCCCCGATAAAATGCGGCTTTTTGCAGATGTCAAGGTGCTTGAGCGAGATAGCCGCGGTGTCGCACTACGCGCTGATTGTGCTTGTGAACCGCGCGGAGATCATCGAGATTTATCGCGGGGAAATTACGATAGTCACTCCCAGATGAGCGATTTGCAGCTTGCCGCAGACGCGTAACGAGACCGCATTACAGGCGCGTCTTGGTTGAGTAAACAAACCAACGTTGACATTAATTTCAAAAAGTGTCATAAATTTGCGTAAGCAAAATTATGACCGGTTCCGTCAGCGGTGTCGTTCCGGGCGTAGCGCGGAACGAAATCGGTGATGGAATTTTGAAATTTAAAATTAAAATAAGGAGGAAAAATGGCAGACTGGAACAGCGAGCAGTATCTGAAATTCAAGGCGCAGAGAACGCAGCCGGCGATAGACTTGGCGGCGCGTTTAGAGGGTTCGCCGCGAGAAATAATCGACCTCGGCTGCGGACCCGGAAACAGCACGCGCGTGCTGAAAAACCGATTCCCGAACGCGCGCATCATCGGCGCGGACGCGAGCGAAAATATGCTTGAAAAAGCCCGGCTTGACAATCCCGATCTGGAATTTCTTCTCCTCGATTTAAACGGCGATCTGAGTGCGTCTAACGGCAAATTCGACGTGGTTTTCTCAAACGCGTGCTTTCAGTGGGTGGAAAATCACCGCGAGCTTTTGCCGAGAGTTTTCGGCTTGCTGAAGCCAAACGGCGCGCTTGCCGCGCAAATCCCGATGAACTTCGACGAGCCTATCCACAAGATAATCACAAGCATTTCCGAAAGCGAGAAATGGCGCGGGAAATTCCCCGAAAAGCGGATTTTCCACACGCTCACGCAGCCCGAATATTTTGATATTCTAAGCGAGCTGACCGATAATTTCGAGCTTTGGCAGACGACATATTTTCACCGAATGCCGAGCCTTGAAAGCATAATTGAGTGGTACAGATCCACGGGCTTGCGGACATATTTGGCGGCGCTTTCCGAAGCGGACGGGGAGGAGTTCATCGCGGATGTTTCCGAGGAGCTGAAGCTCGAATACCCAAAGCAGCAAAACGGCGAGATAATTTTTAAATTCCCACGGTTCTTTTTTATCGCGAAGAAGACGCGATAGTTTATTGCGATGCCCCTTCGGGGAGCTGTCAAAGCGAGACCGTCAACCCGAGGGCGGCGCATCAAAGGCGCGTTATTTCTCGCGTCAACACAACCAGCGAAGTGTAAATTTCAAAAAGTGTCATAATTTTGCGTAAGCAAAATTATGACCGGTTCCCTCAGCGGAGCGCGAAGCGCGGAGCGAGCATACAACGAGGGAATTTTGAAATTTTTTAAAACAAGGAGGTTTAACCATGAACGAAGTTTATGAAAAGCTGATGAAATGCCGCGAGGCGGCGGAGAAGAAAATCACGTTCAAGCCCGAGCTCGCGCTTATTTTGGGAAGCGGGCTGGGTGATTTCTGTGATACTATGGACGTCAAGGAAACGCTCCCCTACAGCGAGATCCCCGGCTTCCCGACGAGCACCGTCGCTGGGCACAAGGGGCAGTTTGTGTTCGGGCTTTCTGGCGGAGTGCCGATCGTCGCGATGCAGGGCAGGGTGCATTATTACGAGGGCTACTCCGTGCAGGACGTTGTGCTTCCGACGCGGCTTATGCACCTTATGGGCGCGAAAACGCTGTTTCTGACAAACGCCGCGGGCGGAATTAACCCGTCATTCCACGCGGGGGATTTTATGCTGATTACGGATCACATCTCGCTGTCCGTGCCGTCGCCGCTTATCGGCGCGAATATTGACGAGCTCGGCACGCGCTTCCCGGATATGAGCGAGGTCTACAGCCGCCGCCTGCGGACGATAATCGAAAATGCCGCAGCGTCGGAGGGCGTGCCATTGAAGAGCGGCGTTTACCTCCAGACCACGGGTCCGAACTACGAGACTCCCGCGGAGATACGCGCGTATGGGAGGCTCGGCGCGGACGCTGTCGGAATGTCAACGGCGGTAGAGGCAATGGCGGCGCGGCATTGCGGAATGGAGGTCTGCGGCATTTCGTGTATTTCCAACCTCGCCTCGGGAATCTCCAGTAATCCGCTTTCTCACAAGGAAGTCCAGGAAACCGCCGACAGAGTAGCGCCGCTGTTCAAGAAGCTCGTAAAGCGCGCGATAACCGATATTGTCAGCTGTTAACTCGGAATGAGGCTTTCCCCGTCATCGGCGGGGAAAACCTCACATAATTACAGGAATATGAGAAAAACCCCTTGACATTGCGATGATTTTGTGATATACTAAAGAAAGCGCAGTTTTGGTAATTTTTGTGAAAAAAAGGAGAATGTTTATGGATACGAATAAGATAGTTATCCGCAATATCATCAGAGTTATCGGGATTATTGCGGGGGCGGTCGCGGGATTTGCTTCGCTTATTTTCAGACGGCTTGACAGCGCGGGCGACGCGATCTACATCTTGTGCACGGTGGCGAGAATTGGCGCGATCGCGCTGTTTGTGTGCGCTGTGGCGTTTATGATCTTCGACATTATGACGAAAGCCTACCCGATTTCAATCGGCGCTATCGGGCTCGTGCTCGCGATCGTCGCGTTTGTCGGGAGCTTCCTCATCGCGCCTGCTTGTTCGCAGGCGGCTATGGAGGCATACGTTATCAAACACTCCGCCGGAATTACATCGTACGCTCAAGTGACGGCAATGGCTGAGAAGCTTGGTACTCAAGTCGCAATCGGCAGCTGGATGATCGCCGCGGGAGGAATTTTCTTCGCGTCGTACAGTGGCGGCTGCATGAAGCAGGGCAAGTAGCAGACAGCCGAGAAGCCCTCATATGCTTTGTTACAATCGCGGCGGCAGCCACAAAGGCTAGCCGCCGGAATTGTTCCTCGCATATGAGGGCTTTTCGGCTGTCTGCCGCAAACGTCGATAAGCCCTCATCAGCTTCGTCACAATCGCGGCGGCAGCCACAAAGGCTAGCTGCCGCAATTGTTCCTTGCATATGAGGGCTTTTCGGCTGTCTGCCGCAAACGTCGATAAGCCCTCATCTGCTTTGTCACAATTGCGGCGGCAGCCACAAAGGCTAGCCGCCGCAATTGTTCCTCGCATATGGGGGCTTTTCGGCTGTCTGCCGCAAACGTCGATAAAGCCCTCATCTGGTTCGTTACAATCACGGGGCGGTAAAGAAGAATTCGGTTGCTTTTGAAAAGGCTGCGTAGAAACCTACGCAGCCTTTCTTTTTGTCATAGTTGCGCCTGTCGCCGGGCTGCATTGCGTTTATCGGATCAGAGCTCCCTTTTTTTTCGGGTTCTCCACACGGTAAACAAGCAGCGGTATCAGCGTCCATTGCAGAGCCAAACCGAAAAGTCCCGTGCCGATACTCATCAAGATCGAAGCTGCGCGAACGCTTTCATTTCCGAACGCGTAAACCGCAAGCAATATCGCCGCGGCGCGAACCGCTCGTCCGCCGATCTGCACCGCAATCACCTTTATGACAGCCGGCATTTTTACGTTGCGAAGCAGTCCCGCAAACAGACCGTAAGCGCACAATTCGAGCATCATAAACGGCAGCATATCCGCGCCGGGCATACCCGAGACCGCAAAGCTTACGAGCGGTCCGAGTGCTCCCGCAATAGCTCCCGCATACGGTCCGGCAAGCAGTCCGACAATTATTATCGGCAAATGCATAGGCAGAAACGTTTCTCCGAGAGACGTGCCAAGCCCCGAAGCCGCGCCAAGCGCGTGAAACAACTGCGGCACCGCGACCGCGCCGACGATGGCGGCTATGGTCGCTATCGTCTGTACCTTAACCGAGAGGCGGGATTTATCCGCCGATCTCAAAAATGCTGTTGACATAAAAATTCTCCTTTCAGATTACCAAATTAACGACAAGTCCCGTTGCCAAGGAAAATACTATGACAAACGCGATGTAGATCAAAAACCGTTTTATTCCGAGAACGATTTTCAAAGCGCCGAGATTTGTAATCTTAGTAGCCGGACCCGTGATCATAAACGCCGCCGCGCTTCCCATACTCATTCCGTCGGCGAGCCACCCGATAAGCAGCGGGATCGTGCCTCCGCCGCACGCGTACAGCGGAACGCCTATCGTTGCCGCCATTAAAACCCCGAGCGCCTTGTTTCCGCCGAACAGAAAAGTCATCGCCTCCGTCGGAACGTACCGCTGAAACAGCGCGGAGAGCAGGATCCCGACAAGAAAATACAGTCCGGTTGCCCGAATATTTCTCCACAGATTTTTCAAATAGCGGATAACTATATTCGGGTCGATATCACGACTTTTCGGTTCCTCAAAGCCCTTAAAATCAAAGAACGTTCTGTCCTTGCAAAAAAACCGAATGAGCAGCCCCGACACTATTCCGCAAAGAAAGCAGGAAACAATCCTCACGACAAGTGCAGTCGTTCCAAGCGCGGCGCTGTAAATTATCAGCTGCGGATTTAATAAAATCGAGCTCATCATAAACGCCGCCAGCCAATCGTCCTTCATTCCGCTTTTGGAAAAAGACGCGGCTATCGGTATCGTGCCGTACATACAAAGCGGCGAAGCTATGCCGAGCGCCGACGCAGCGGCGATCCCGAAAACGCCGAGCTTCTTGTTTCCGAGCGAGCGAAAAATGCCATGGATATGATCTTTCAGAAAAACCGAGACCGCCGAGCCTATCAGCATTCCCAGAACCCAATACCAAAATATCTGCTCGAGCTGAACGCTGAAATAATACCACAGATAAACGGCTTCGCGGTGAATTGTTTCAATCATCGACATCTACCAATCGATATTCGCGGCTGCCAAGACCGATCTTTTCCGCGTGCTCCAGCGTGTGGAGCCCGTTACGGGATTCTATTCGGTTGATCAGTGATTTTCCGTCCTCCGCGCCGTACACGAGATCAACGCAAGCCTGATCAACGGCTACGGGATCGAACGACGCCAATATCCCTATGTCATGCATATCGGGTTCGGCGGGGCTTCCGTCGCAGTCGCAGTCTACCGACAAACGGTTCATAACGTTGATATAGAGGATATTTCCGTCAAGATAATCGGACACGGATTTTCCCGCCTCCGCCATTGCTTCGAGGAACGAATCCTGATTGGCGCTCCACATACTGCCGCCCTTTCCTCCGGTGTGAATGTGACTTTTGCCCTTTGACGAGGCGATGCCTATCGAAATATTCTTTATCGCGCCGCCGTAGCCCGCCATAGCGTGACCTTTAAAATGCGACAGTATGACATAATAATCGTAATTCGCGAAATTCGCGCCGACATAGTTTTCCGTGAGGTTTTCGCCGCCCGCAACCGGCAAGGTCATCGAGCCGTTTTCGTCCATAATATCGACATCCGCGATATCGGTGTAGCCGTGATCCTTTGCTACTTGATAGTGCATTGCCGTATTGGAGCGCGAGCCGCCGTAAGCGGTGTTGCACTCGACTATCGTGCCGTTCAGCGACTGTACGAGATCACCTATCAGGTCCGTGCGGAGATAATTGCTGCCCGGCTCTCCCGTTGAAAGCTTGACCGCGATTTTTCCGTTCGGCGAAGCGGAGAGAGCCTCATAAACCGCCATAAGCCCGTCGGAGCTTATGTCCGCAGTCATATACACCACCGAGCCGTTTTGTTCCGCGGCAGGGGGCTGTTCGGACGAGGTTCCGGCAGAATTACCCGTGCTCTGCGTTTGGGAATTTGACGGCGTTCCCGTTGAGCTTCCTTGAGCCTGCGATTGTGAGCTTGCTCCGCCGGATACGCCGCCGGACTGTTCAGCCCGACAACCGCCGAGAAGCAAAACCGACGTCAAACAAGCACTCAACAAAACCGAGAGTTTTTTCAAATCAAGCATCCTTTCTTTATTGAAAGTATTTTTTCGTTCCTCCGTCAGAGCGCGTTATACTGCTCGTCGCTCACCGCTTCAAGCCACTCGTTGGAGCCGTTCTCGCCGGGAACTTCAATTGCCAGATGCGAGAACCAGCTGTTGGGCGCGGCGCCGTGCCAATGCTTCACGCCGACGGGTATATTCACAACGTCGCCCGCCTTGAGCTTTTGCGCGGGCTTGCCCCATTCCTGGTAATAGCCTTCCCCCGCAAGGCAGATAAGGATCTGCCCGCCGCCTTTGTCAGCGGTGTGAACGTGCCAATTATTTCGGCAGCGCGGCTCGAAGGTAACGTTGAAGATCCCGACCTGCTCCGTGGAAACGGGAGTGAGATAGCTCTGCCCGATGAAATATTTCGCGAACCCGTCGTTCGGCGCGCCGACAGGGAACAGCATTTTCGCTGCGTGAGCCGCTTTAGCGTCCTCTGCCGGGTTTTCGCTTTTCCAGACGTCCTTCGCGAGTCGGAAAACCGCCCACGCTTTTGGCCAGCCGACATAAAATCCCGCGTGCGTGATTATCGCCGCCGCTTCCTCGCGCGTTACTCCGTGAGCCCTTGCGTTTTCGAGATGATATACGAGGGAGCTGTCGGTGATCCCCGATGACATCAGCGCGACCATCGTAATAATGCAGCGCGTTTTCAAATCGATATCGCCGTTGTTCCAATTCTCGCCGAACAGAATGTCGTCGTTGAAATGCGCGAATTCCGGCGCGAAATCGCCAAGCTGATCTCTGCCCGCTGTCTGTACTATTTTTTCGCTCATAATGATTACCTCCGTTATTGAATATTGTTTGTTTTAAGCCATTTCGTTACATCATCGGCAAGCGCCGAGCCGCCCGAATAGTGTATCGACAAGCCCTCTCCGAGCATTGAATCCGGAGCGAGCTTCGCTATCGCCGTAAGGCTCTGCCCGAACCGTCCGCCGCCGTGCGAGCAGAACGGAATTATCGTTTTCCCCGAAAAATCGTATTCCTCAAGGAAGGACGCGATCGGCATCGGTATTGAAGCCCACCAGTTCGGATAACCGATCATTATCGTGTCGTATTGCGCGAAATTCTCCACATGATTTGCTATTTCTGGTCGCGCTTGTTTGTTCTGATCGCGCTGCGCTTCGTCAAGCACGGTATTGTAACTGCTTGAATACGGATGGACAAGCTCTATCTCGAAAATATCCGCTCCCGTCTGCCGCTGAATTTCCCTCGCAACTCCGCGGGTGTTACCGCCCCATGAGAAATACGCTATCAGAATTTTCCCGCCGCCGACGGTATTTTGATTTTCCGCGTTTGCCGTAACGGTGCCGTTTCCCGCCGACGCGTTTCTCACAAGCCGAATGCCGATGTTGAAGCTGCCCTGATCCTGCGGCATTGTCGCGCGGTACGCAC
>JAIDPG010000150.1 GCA_029062865.1 Oscillospiraceae bacterium | reverse complement strand
GCGCAAGCCCGACAAGTGGCGCAGATACCTTATGATGATACACGGCGTTTTCTTCCTCGGGTGCTTCTTTATGCCGATAACGGGCGTTTTCTCGACAGCCTCCGCCTCGGACAGCGTCGGCGGCAATATCGCGCTTCTTTTCTGGTGCGTTTATTTTCTTCCGATAGGAATTTTGACGTACAGGCATTTTGGAAAAGAAAAATGATAGATCCCAAATTCACTAACCGAAACAAAGGGTGATTTGTATGGAACAGATATTCCATATCGGCGGCTGTCCATTATGCAAAGACAACGGCAGAATGGAGATACTTTTTGATACCGCAGACCAAAAATGCTTTGCAATGTGTGAGGAATGTTTACTTGAATTTTCTTCAATAAGCGACTACATCAATAATAAAAACGGGCGCAGGGTCTTTCTTTCGGAGAACGACATAATAACAGTCAGACCCGCCGCATTAGAGGAAATAGAAAATACTCAATGGTATCCTTATATAACGGATAGAATATGTGATTAACGTCTAAAAAGTGAAAGGAATATTATGACGAAAAACTTGTTTACCGCAATCACGGGCAGACCGAACGCGGGGAAATCCTCGCTTACTAATCTGCTTGTCGGGGAGAAGATCTCGATAGTCAGCGAAAAGCCGCAGACTACGCGAAACCGCATTAACGGCGTGCTCACCAAGGGCGATACGCAATTCGTGTTCATCGACACGCCCGGAATGTTAAAAGCGCGGACTAAGCTCGGGGAGCATATGGTGAAATCAATCCGCGCGTCGGTGGAGGACGTGGACTGCGCGATTTTAATGGCGGACATTACGAAAAAAATGTCGGCGGTGGAGCAGCAGCTTATAAAGTCGTTTGAAAACAACAAAACGCCCGCGATCTTGCTTTTAAATAAAATAGACCTCTTGAAAAACAAGGAGGACCTGCTGCCTATAATCAAACAGTACAGCGAGCTATACGACTTCGCGGAGATTATCCCGATAAGCGTTAAGCGGCGGATAAACACCGATAAGATACTCCCGGCGCTGGAAAAATACTCCGCCGAGGGCGAGCATTTCTTCCCCGACGACATCGCGACCGACAGAACCGAGCGCTTTCTCTGCTCCGAGATAGTCCGCGAGAAGATACTCTGGACAATGGAGCAGGAGATCCCGCACGGCACGGCGGTCGACATCGAGAGCTTCAAAGCCCGCACGAACAAAAGCGGCGCGGAGATCATCGACATCGGCGCGGTGATAATCTGCGAGAAAAACTCCCACAAGGGAATGTTGATAGGCAAAGGCGGCGAGCGTCTGAAGCAGATCGGAAGCCTTGCGCGAAAGGACATCGAGGAGCTGCTCGACTGCAAGGTAAACCTCCAGATTTTCGTGAAAGTCAAGGAGGACTGGAGAAACCGCGAAAGTATCATCAACGAGTACAAAATCGCCGACGAATAAAATATGCGCGGCAGAACCGCGCATATCAATCAATTGAATTTTTGAAGGTCTTTCTCGACGTTTGTAACTACGGAGAAGATCGCCGCGCTTTGGCGGGGGTATTCCTGCTCGATGCGGAGGTTTGTTATCTTGCCGTCCGCGGAGCCTTCCTTTGCCGCCGAGCGCGCCTTTACGTCATCAAGCGACATCTTTGCGGCGCATACGTCCGCTGTCTCGTCGGAGGGTATCGCGAAGCAGTTTTCGTCGTTCTCTCGCCCCGCGCTGAATACCATTCTGTACGCGCGGTAGACCGCCGTCATAAGATAGCTCGACACCGCCTGCGCGAGCTTGCTGTTCTTCGCCTTCATCAACAGCGAGAACGTTATCTCAAGCGAGTTTGTGATGAGCTTCTTGCGCAGAAGCGTTCCCGCGCCCGCGGGGTCGCCGCTGTAGCTCTCGCTTACCGTGCTTTCGGGGAGCGTCTCCTCGGAGACGACCGTGCCGTTGCGCGAGCTTGTCCGCCCGAGTATATAGTCAACGGA
>JAIDPG010000015.1 GCA_029062865.1 Oscillospiraceae bacterium | reverse complement strand
GCTCCGCTCGCTGCGCTCGCTCTGCAGCGCTGAGGGAACCGGTCATAATTTTGCTTGCGCAAAATTATGACACTTTTTGAAATTTATGCGTCGTTGGTTGTGTTGCTGCTATCAATAAGCGCCTAAACTGCGCCGCCGGTTTGCCGCTTGTGTCGGTAAGCGCATTGCTCGCGCCGCCGAAAACCAGCCGCTAACAACTATTCTCAAATCACTATCAGTAACTAAGCAGCTTGCTCGAATCCCAAGAACGTCCATACCACTCATACCAAGGATTCATCTGATAATAGTAATCAAACAGCTTGGGGTTCCAGTTTCTCTCCGCTAAAGTAGTGTCAACCTCCTCGCTTTCGCCGGGGCGAACCTTGCGTGCGAGAATCGCGAAGCGCGTCGGAACGTCGCGTCTTATCGGCCAGTAGCACGTCGAGAGCGTCAGCAGCTTGTCGCCGTACTGCAGATCAACGTCCGTATAGAACCAGCTTCTGTCCATAACGTCGAGAATATACTCATTGAACTCGTCCGCGCTGTTGAACTGCGTCTTGCTTGTGTAGTCAAACACCTCGCCGTACTGCGGGTCGGTGTTTACAACAATTCCCGCGAAGATCTTATAAAACTCGCACTCGCCGCCGTCGCGCTGGAGCATTATCGTCGGGTGTTTTTTGTAGAACGCTATCGGCTCACTTGAGTCGCTGTCCGGAACGTAGTGATTTACATAAGCGAAGTAATAGCCGCTCCTCATATTGTGACCGAAAAGTATGATGTTGTCGTCCGTGCCGTCCATTTTGTTTCGATAGCTTGCGAAGATCTCTCCCGAAGCGGAGGACTGTCCGTCCATATTGTGGTCGATATAATACTGCGAGCCGTCCGTATCCGCCATTACAGCGTTATTTATCAGCGTTCCCGTGATCTTTACCCACGCGCGGACGTCGGGGTTGCGCGCCTTCAGAGGACCGAAATCAACGTTAAGCGGCGTATTGGTAACGGGCGTAAGGTCGATATATTCCGGCTCCTTTGTGCCCGCGGTCGTAACAAGCTCGTAGGTCGGGTTTTCGACATACGCGGGCTGAGAATACGGGGTATTTATTACCGAGGATTCAAACGGCACATTTGCCGAAGCCGCGATTGACAGCGTTTGCCGACCGCCCTTTTCCATTGTCGTTACCTGCCAGATAAGGAACGCCAGCGTGCCGATAAGCACGGCGATCGCCACCAAAAGAACGATTTTTCGCGCGATCTCGCCCTTGCTGTCGCCAGACTGCGGGAAAAGCGACGCCGCAAATCTCTTCAGCGGATTTTTCGGCTGAGGTGTTTTCTTCTTTTTCTTCTTAGGCGCGGGCGCGCTTACCTCGCTGCCGAACTTATCAAGCGCGACATCCTTGGAGTGTTGGGAGCTATGAGAGCTTGCCGAGCTTGTTCTTCTTTGGGGATTTCTCGCGGGGCTGCCAGAAGCGCTTCTGCTTCCCGCTGCTGAGCTCCTGCTTATATTGGTGCCGGAGTTTTTTGTACTGCTGCTTTTTGGTTTGTTGTTTTTTTCTTCTGTTGCCATTTTGAACTCCTTTCAGTGTTTATAATTTTTTATAATATC